>JBDTMO010000293.1:0-6942 GCA_039934235.1 bacterium
GATCGAGCTCGATGGCGCTGCCTCTGGTCTCGACGACGATGTTGCGCGCGTCGCCGAGTTCTGCACGGTGGCGGGTGCACGCGGCGTTCGCATCGCCACGGATCCCGCCGATCGCGCGCGACTGTGGCAAGGCCGCAAGAAGGCCTTCGGTGCAATGGGGCGCATCTCGTCTCACCTTGTGGTACAAGACGCCGTTGTCCCGCGCACGAAACTGCCCGCGATGCTTGCAGAGATCCACCGCATCAGTGCGCAGTACCGCGTGACAGTGTGCAACGTCTTTCATGCCGGCGACGGCAACCTGCATCCGAATATCGGTTACGATGCGAACGACGCGGATGAATCGGAGCGCGTGCACCAGGCGATGAAGGAGATCATGCAAGCGTGCATCGACGCGGGCGGCACCATCACGGGCGAACATGGTGTCGGCCTCGACAAGCTGCCCTACATGGAGGCGCTCTTCACACCAAGCACGCTTGGCGCCATGTGCGCGCTACGCGACGTCTTCGATCCTGAGCATCGCTCGAATTCCGGGAAGGTCGTACCGGTGCACAGTTGCCGAGAGTGGCACGCTGCACCTGCTGCGCGCGTGAATCGTTCGTGAGTGCGACGGTCATGAGCACGGACGTTCTGGCGATCGCCGATGCGGTGCGCTCGGCGCGTGCGCGCGCCGCGACGCTGCGCATCGTCGGCGGCGGGAACTGGATGGATGCCGGCCAGGGCTGCACTGCCGCGGAACCGCTCTCGCTGGCTGGGCTGCATGGCATCGTTTCGTACGAGCCCGGCGATCTTACGCTGACTGCGCGCGCCGCAACGTCGCTGTCCGACATCGCGCGCGTGACGGCATCGGAGAATCAGTGGCTGACACTCGATCCAGCAGGAAGCCAGGATGGAACGATTGGTGCCACGGTTGCCACGGCGGCGTCGGGGCCGCTGGCGTCGGCGTTCGGTACGCCGCGCGATCACGTGCTCGGATGCGAGTTCGTGAGCGGGACGGCAGACGTCGTGCGTGCGGGCGGGCGCGTCGTGAAGAACGTTGCGGGCTTCGACCTCACGCGGCTCGTCACCGGCGCGTGGGGCACGCTTGGCGCGCTGACGGAGGTCACGGTCCGGCTTCGCGCGCGGCCCGAAGTGGACGTGACGCTCGCGCTGAATGTTGCAGATGCCGGCGCTGCATGGCGCTTTACGCGCGCGACCGAATACAAGCCATACACTGCGGAATTTGTCTCGCCGTCGCTTGCCCAACGCCTCACCGGTTCTCGCGATGCGTGCCTTCTCGTGCGGCTTGGCGGGAATGCGAGCTTCGTGCGGGCGGCGCAAAGTGCGGTTGTTGCTCTTGGCGACGTACAGCCAGTTGCGTCGAGTGTCTGGAATGACCTCGCCATGGCGGAGCCGTCAGGCGCGGTGGTTTTCCGCGCCAGCACGCTTCCGTCGAACGTTGGCGCGCTCGTTGCGCGCCTGGCCGATACGGCGGAGGCCCTCGGCGGGTTTACGCATGCGACGCTGACGCGAGGTATCGTGCGTTGCGTGTTACCCTCTCCAGGCGACAATGCGTCGTTCGAGCACCTGCGGTCCACGTTGTCCGCGTTCAACCGGGAATTCACGATCGTCGGTGAGCGCATGCCCGTCGCGCTCTGGAACATCATCGCGTGTGTTGGCTCGACGGTCGCGCTTGCGGACGGCGTACGACGTGCGTTCGACCCGGACCACATCATGAACCCTGGCATTCTCGGTGGCGCATGAGAAGTGGCATCGGGACGACGACGGCGTGCGCCATTCCTGGCAGTCCACTTGCCGAGGCGAGCGCAGGCATCGATGCGTGCGTGCATTGCGGTTTTTGCTTGCAGGCGTGCCCAACGTACCTCGCGCTGGAGGACGAGAACGACAGCCCGCGTGGTCGCATCGTACTCATGCGCGCGCTGGTGGAGGGCACGCTTGCCACGACCGACGCCGATGTGCGCACGCATATCGACCGGTGCCTGGGTTGCCGCGCGTGTGAGACCGCGTGTCCTTCTGGTGTGCCGTACGGCCATCTGCTGGAGGCAACCCGCGCCACGCTGACGAGAGAGCGTCCCAATCCATTTGTCGCGCGCGCCATTCTTTTTGTCTTTGCACGGCAACCGCTCATGCGCCTCGCGATGCTCGGCGGTCGCATCACGCGCGCGCTCCGGGTGTCGCGCCTGCTCGCGGGCCTGCCCGGGCGACTCGGCTTTGCGATGGCGATGCTCGAATCGACTCGATCTCCCGTTGCGCGGCGCGCGTACGACGCGACGTCAGACGGTTCGCGCGGGACGGTCGCGTTGTTGAACGGCTGTGTGATGGAAGGTCTCTTTACGGAAACCAACCGCGCAAGCGAGCGCACCTTGTCGACGAACAATTACGCGATCGTCGATGCGCCTGGGCAGCGATGCTGCGGCGCGCTGCACGCACATGCTGGCGATGCCGAGACAGCGCGCCGGCTCGCGCGTGCGAATATCCAGGCGTTCGAGCGCGCGGGTGCGAACGTCATCGCTGTGAATGCGGCGGGGTGCGGCGCCATCATGAAGGAATACGGCGTCCTCCTTGCCGACGATCCCGATTGGAAAGATCGCGCCAGTGCCATCGCGTCCCGCGTGCGGGACATCAGTGAGTTGCTTGCCGAGGCGGGCCCGCGTCCCGGTGCTGCGGTGCCGCTGACCGTCACGTATGACGCGCCATGTCATCTCCTGCACGCACAACGTGTTGCCGCTCCCCCGTTGCGCGTCTTAGGCGCTGTGCCAGGCCTGACCCTCGTGCCGCTCGAGGGCAGCGAGCATTGCTGTGGCAGCGCAGGCATTTACAACCTCGTCGAGCCAGACACGAGCGCGCGTGTGCTGGTTCCGAAACTGAAGCACATTGCGGAATCTGGCGCGCCGCTGGTCGCGACCGGAAATCCCGGCTGCTTGATGCAGATTGGCGCCGGATTACACCAGGCCGGCATCAAGGCGCGAGGCATTCATCCCGTGGATTTGCTCGACGCGTCGTACGCGGCGGAGACGCCGTAAGGGAATTTCGCCGCACCGCTTCCACGCACGAGCCAAAGACGCCAGTATTGCCGTCTGTTCTCGCTCACCACCAGCTCCGGAGATGACGGATGCGAAGAGGTTCTTGCGTCGTCCTGCTTTGCGGCCTCACGCTGTCCACGCCACTGCACGCGCAGGCGCAAGCCGGCAAGGATGCCGCCGCTGGTCCTGCTGGCGTTCCGGCAGTTGCGAAAGCTCCCCCACCACTCGTCGTTCCGTCGCTCGATTCAGTTCTCGTTACCGGCGTACGACGACTCGCACATGACGGCGGGGAGAGAACGCATGGCGACACCACCGCGGCGGGGCTTGGCGACATCATCCTCGTAAAGGTGTCGCATCTCAAGGAGCTGGTGAACTATTCGAATTGCCTGAGTAACGAAGGGCTTGAAGTTCCCAAGACGTTGTGCCGACAAACCGACATCGCGCTGTATCTCGACGGGCGTGAGATCAAGGGCATCAAGCCGGAGTCCGGCGCTCCGATTCCGGATCAAGAGGAGTTGCGATACCATCTTACGCGGTCTCCTGATTCCGACGAAGCCTGGGCGGACCTCCTCGGCAATCCACCGTTTGGTTCCCACGATCGTTTCTTTCGCCGGCCTACCGAGTTAAGCGTCGGCCTCTCCGGCGAGTACGCTCTCGCCACCGACGTCGGGTCCAAGAATTCCAAGTTTGAGTTGATTCGGTTTCGAGAGGTCTGGTTCTGGGGCAGCACCGCGTTCGGTGCGGTGTTCGTTGTGTGGATCGTGATGTTCGCCCGGACCACGCCATTGCTGCGCGATGCCGGCAGAATCATCAGCGGAGCGAAAAAGCAGCCTTTACCTCCGTATAGCCTTGGTCGAGTGCAGATGGCGTTCTGGTTCGTCCTCGTGGTGCTCTCGTTCGTGTACATCTGGCTGATCACGAATGGATGGGACACGATCAACACCACGGTGCTCGGTCTTATCGGCATTGGTACCGGCACGGCGCTCGGCGCCCAGTTGATTGATGGAACGCCGGACGACCAGCCGCCCGTCGTTCGCGAGTCGAAACATTTTATTCCGGATGTCCTGCAGGACGGCGATGGCTATGCGTTTCATCGCGTCCAGATGTTCATATGGACCATCGTGCTCGGCATCCTCTTTCTCTATTCGGTATGGCAGCGATTGTCGATGCCGGAATTCAGCGCGACGCTTCTCGGATTACTCGGCATCAGCGGCGGTACGTATATCGGCTTCAAGATTCCAGAGACACCACACGGAACCCCGCCACGAGCACTAACGGCGGAATTGCCACTACCGCCACCAGCACCACAGGCGCCGGCAGCGCCGCCTGCAGAAGAGCCACCGCCAGCAGCGGCACCAGGAGCACAGGAGCCGTAACGGCTCCCACGTAATCATCCGGCCGCTGTCGCCCGTAGCGCGCCCCGCGGCCGGACATTTACTTACGCCGCATGCTTGATGCGGTACTGCTGGAATGGGAAGGCGTGCTGGCTGACACGGCTGGCGCGCGTCGTGATGCTCTCGCGCGCGCCTTGGCCGCTGAAGGCATTCGTCTCGACGCGCCATCGTGGCTCACGCAAAGCCATGATGCATCGACAGCCGATGCGATCTCATCAGCACTCACACAACTTGGTCGCGCGGACCCCACACTTGCCGACCTCGTTGCTGCGCGCGCAACGCGTGCATTCGCCGAGCGTCTTGGACAGGGGTTTGTCTTGCTGCCGGGAGCGCGCGAATTCGTCGAAGGGATGCAATTGGCGACGCGAATTGCCATCGTGACATCGGCGACGCGCGCCGAAACAGAATTCATGCTCACGCTCGCCGGCTTGGAACGCGCGGTGTCGCTGATCGTTAGCGCTGACGATGACCTGGACGCGTCGCCGTCTTCGACAACGTTCGAGCGCGCGCTCGAGTACTTGTCGCGGCGCCGGCCATTGCGTCGCGATCGAGTCGTCGCGATTGCACCTACGGCACCTGCGCTGCGTGCTGCGCGCTCCGTTGGAGTGCGCACGATTGCGATTGGCGCACCCGCACATGTCGCGGTGGACGCAGATGGCGCAGTTGACTCCATCGATGGATTGTCGCCGGCCGACCTCGTGCGATTGGCTGGAATCGCAAGCGCGGAGCCGCGGCCATGAACGCCGGGCATGCAACGACCGCAACCCGTGGCGATGTCGGCGGTCGCAGCGTCGTGTTGGCGTATGGCAGCGTTGCCGCAGAATACGAAGCGCTGCAATCTCGCGCTGCACTCTTCGACCGCAGTCATCGGGGACGTCTTCGGATCAAGGGGGAGAAGGCGGCCGAGATGGTTGCCGGGCTTGTGACGAACGACGTGGCCGGCCTGATACCCGGACAAGGCTGTTACGCCGCGGCACTCACGGCGAAGGGAAAGATCGTCGCCGATGTGCGCGTGTTCATCGAGGAGGGAAGTGTGCTCGTCGACGCGCCGCCGCGGGCCACTGCGGCCTGGGCGGCGATGGTCAAGAAATTCGTCAACCCACGCGTCGCGCCGCACGTCGACGAAAGCTCCATTTTACGCGACTTCGGAATCTTCGGCGCGAATGCGCGTCATGTCGTCGCAACGCTGACGGGTGTGCAGGCGCCGGCACTGACGGCGCTCGCTCCCTTCGCGCATGTGACCGTCGAGATCGATGGCCATAGAGTCCTCGTGATGAGTTCACCGGACCTCGGTGTCGAAGGGTTCGAGCTGCTCGTTCCCGCGGAACAGTTCGATGCGTTGTGGTCGCGTGCCGTCGAAGCCGGTGCGACGCCAGCCGGTCTCGAGGCCTGGGAGATCGCGCGCGTCGAAGCGGGTCGTCCCGAATGGGGGCTCGACATCGATGACACGACAATTCCGCAGGAAGCGAATTTCGACGAGCTGCATGCGATCTCCTATACGAAGGGCTGCTACGTCGGGCAGGAGACGGTCGCGCGCGTACACTTTCGCGGCCATGTGAACAAGCATCTTCGCGGCGTGCAAAGCGCGGGATTGGACGCGCCACCCACCGGCGCCACACTCCATGACGAAGCGGGCCTGCAGGTCGGTGATGTCCGCACCGCGGTTCGCTCGCCTCGCCTCGGTGGTGTCGCGCTCGCGATGATTCGCCGGGAGGTCGCGCCGGGCGCGACGCTTACGGCGCGGTGGGTCGTTGATGGCGCGGCGGATGGCGCGATGAGCGAACGCCAGGTCGAGGTTGCTGCACTGCCGTTCGCGTCGCCCTGAAGGTGCCCAGCGCGCTCGTTACCGGCGCGACAGGGTTAGTAGGCATGCACGTGGTGCAGCGGCTCCAGCGCGACGGCTGGCGCGTGCGCGCGCTCGTCCGCGACCCAGTGCGCGCCGCTTCGTTGCGTCGCTCCGGTGTGGAGCTCGCGATCGGGGACGTGCTCGAGCCAAGCGGATTCTCACTCGCCGCGCGGGGATGCGATGTCCTCTTCCATGCTGCCGCGGCGGTCACACCTGCTGGCGGTTGGGAAGGATTTCGGCGCCCGAACGTAGACGGCACTCGCAACGCCATCGAGGCGGCGGCTGCCGCGGGCGCGCGCATGGTGCATGTGAGCAGCGTTGCCGTTTATGGCGGGTCCACTCGCTACCGCGACGGCGCACTGACGAGTGAAGACACAGCGCTTGCACCACTCGCTGAGCATTCGTGGTACGCCCGGTCGAAACGTGAATCCGAAGCGCTCGTGCTCGACGCGCATCGTGATGGACGCATTTGGGCAACGGCCGTGCGTCCCGACGTGATCTACGGACGATACGACAGGCAATTCGTGCCTCGCCTTGCACCGATGCTTCGCAGGGGATTTGTGCCGATCATCGGTGATGGCTCTACGACGCTTGCGATCGTGCACGCAGAGAATGTCGCCGATGGGATTGTGCGCGCCGCGATGACTGACGTCGCGGGAGGTCGTGCGTACAATCTTGCCAA
>JBDTMO010000294.1:0-6941 GCA_039934235.1 bacterium
CAGCACGTTCCTCGATGAAACGGTCGGGTCGATCGACTTGCTGACGGGCGGGTTCGGCGCGTCACACGGTGGCCGATTGTCGAGCGTGCTCGATGTCACGTCCGCAGAGCCTGGGCGCACGGGCATTCACGGAACGGCGAGTGTGTCCGTGATTTCATCCAGCCTCTCGATCGGCAGCGCCAGCGCAGATGGACGTTCGAGTTGGACCATGTCCGGACGCAGGACGTACGCTGACAAGCTCGTCGCAGCACTCAGCGACAAGAGTTTTCCTTATCATTTCTCCGATGCGCAGTTTCATGCCGTTCGCGCGCTCGGCAAGCGAGACCTGCGCCTCGAGGTCAGCGCCTACGCAGGCGCCGATGCACTGGACGGAGACTTCGCGACATTTGGCGATTCTGCGTCGGCCGGTGGCGGCGGCGGCACATTCGTCTTCGGATGGAGGAATGAGCTGGTCGGCGCGACGCTTCGTAATGTGTGGCGCGATACCGTTCGTCTTCCACTCCTTGGCATGGCCGACAGCGTGGGTGCGGAGCAGCATGTGTCGTTTACCCGCTTCGCCACCGGGCTCGATCTGGGCGGAGGCGCTTTTTCGCTGACCAACAGCGTGCACGAACTTCGCGTTGCCGGCGATGTGCATTGGCACAACGGCGCTCATGAGCGACGACTCGGCTACGAGGCGTCGGGTTACGCCATTCGCTACGACGTCAATTCAAGCGCGACGCAGTCGAGCATCTTCGAGCTTGCGCAGCATCCCACGGCGAGTGCGCTCTACTATCAGGAGCAGTGGAAACCGACGAAGAAGTTGATTGCGCAAGTTGGCGTACGCGCGGAACACCTGACGGGACGCAATTGGAGTGGCATCGAACCGCGCGTGTCGGCGAAGTATTTCGTCACACCGGACCTCGCACTCACGGCCGCGTTTGGCGATTACGCGCAGTGGCTGCACTCGCTCAATCGCGAGGACATTCCGGTGCGCATCTTCGACTTCTGGATCGTCAGCGATCAGTACGTGCCGGTCTCCAAGGCAAGGCACTACGTGCTCGGCATGGAGCACTGGATCAGTCCACTGCGGTTTGCGCGCGTCGAGGGCTGGGTCAAGCAGTACGACCATCTGCTCGAGCAGAACACTGCGGACGATCCTGCTGTGCGCGGCGATGAGTTTCTGGAATCGACTGGTACGTCGTATGGATTCGACGTGCTGTTGCGTCAACTGGATATTGGTCCGTTTGGCGGCTGGCTGGCATATACGTATGGCGTGAGCTCGCGTACGAGAAACGATGTGGCGTATTGGCCGGGCCACGACCGGCGGCACAATCTGAACATCGTTGGTACATACAAGCCAGGTGCGCATTACACATTCTCCGCGCGTCTTGGCGTCGCGAGCGGCACGCCGTTTACTGACATCGTTGGTCAACTCGTGCGACGCTCGTACAATCCGCGGACGCACACATTCGAGCAGACGGGAGACGGCGAGCTGGAGCCCGTGGGCGGTACGCGTAATGGGGAGCGCTACCCAATCTTCCAACGGCTCGATTTGAGTGTGTCGCGCAGTGGCGAATGGCGCGGGCTGCATCTTACGCCGTACGCGAGCATCGTGAATGCGTATAACGCGCACAACGTGTTCATCTACACATTCGACTACACGAACAACCCTCCCACGCGCGAAGCGGCGTCGCAGTTTCCCTTCTTGCCGAGCATCGGACTGACGGTGGCGTTCTGATGGCAGCCTGTCGTGCGCTTCTGACAGCACTGTGCCTGTTGGGAATCACTGCATGCGAGTTCGACGAAAAGGCCATTGCCGTGGCGCCGAGCCAGGTTGTCGTGCATTCAGTGCTCGATGCGGGCACCAACCAGCAGGAAGTACTCGTCGAGCGCACGCTGTCGGGCAGCTTGACGATCAATAACTCCGTGCGCTACGACGTGAACGATCCGATCAACACCGGTGGTGGTGTGCCGGTGACGAAGGCGCTCGTCGCGATTACCGGGCCCGACGGAATCGCGACCGGATTCGAGGTCCAATACGCCGGGAAGACGGCATCGTATGGGGCGGGGCGCTATATCGTTCCGCTTCGCGCGCGACCCGGCGCTCGGTATTCGCTTTCCGTGCGCGCCGGCGACGGTACAGTCGTCACGGGTTCCACGATCGTGCCGAACATCGCGTCTGTCCAACTGGTGCCGGGCACACCACTCGTTCCATTCAACCGCGATCGCGACACGCTCGCGCTGGCGTGGAACCCGGTTCCGCTTGCACGCTCCTATGGGTTTCGGACGGAGTCGCCATTTGGCGCGTTCATGCTCTTTACCGACACGACGCGTCTCAAGCTGTCCGGCGACATCCGCAACGTGTTCGCATCGGATTTTCAGCGACTGTTCATCCCCGGCTTTCAGCAGACGTATACGGTCTTTGCGGTCGACACCAACTATTTCGACTATTACCGCTCGCGCAACGATCCGTTCACCGGTTCGGGAATCATCAATCGCCTGACTGGCGGCATTGGGCTCTTCGGCGCGACCACGACCATCGCGTCGCGTACGCTCGACGTCACGCAGCAACCCATCGAACCGGCGCTGGAAGGCGAGTACGAAATTGCGCAGGGACCAGTGTCGGCGACGGGCAAGCCTTACATCGACGTGATGCGACTCTACGTCGAGACGCCAGGCGCTGCCTTCGCGTCGCTGAGCGGGTGGTATTCACGCGATCGCAAGACGACGGCGCGCGACGGTATTGCTGGCGCGCGCGACGGAACGCGTATCGAACTGGAACTGCTCATCAACCAGGATTCTCGACAGCGCTTCGCGCGGTTCATCGGCACGCAGTCCGGCGACTCACTCGTTGGCGCGTATGACTTTGTCGTCGGGCGGGTGGTGCTGAGGAAGACAGTACCGGGGACCTTCGGCGCCAAGGGCTCGCAACCTGACGCTGTATCAGTGCCCTAGCCCGCAACCTCGCTGGGCAACGCAGCACGAAACTCGTCGCCAGACAGCCGAAGCACGTCGTCCGCGTCGCCCGACCGGCGCTGCACGCCGCGCACCACCGCATCGACTGTTAGCAGGGGCGCATCGGCTTCGTCCGTCACCGAGACTTCCCATTTCCCCCGGTCCAGCCCCTTGAGCGTGTAACGGTACCGCGCGCTGTAAACCGTGTAGCGCGATGCCGGCAGCGGCGCCTGCGGCGTCTCCACCACCAGTTCGGCCGACGGCTCGTCTGCATAGGGCGATGGCTCCGCGATCGCCTCATCCGCGACGAACGACGTCTCGTCGGAAAGCTGGTCACTCACCGCGACCTCCTCGACCGTCTCGACTTCAGCCGCCTCCGCGACGGCTGCCGGAGGTACGTAGCCTCCGTCGACATCGAACGACGGCGTGGGCACGCGCTCGACGGCAATCACCGCAACGCCACTCTCCATCCCGCCTTGCCGCATCGGTGCAAACAGGTGCAGCTCGATTACGCGCTCGGCCGGGAGTTGCTTGGCGATCGCCGAGAGGAAACGAACGCGCGTCTCGTCGTTCATGCCGTCACCGGCGTGCCGCGCTGATCGAGTTCACGCTCGATGTACAGCCGAAGGATGTGCATGAAATCCTGGGCATTCGTGACAACGCCGAACGCCTGATGTGTGCCGCGGTCCTTCAACTTGCTCACGACGAACTCCAGTGAGTCGACACAGATGGTGGACAGCTCACGGAGCGACCCGTCGGGTTCCGTGACAAAGGCAGGCAGCATGTTCCCGGTCGCGATAGCGTGCAGCGCGGTCGCGATGAGGATCGCCATCGTCGCCTTCACGGCGTGGACGCGCATCGCGTCCTGCGAGGCCAGTGCATCGGTGATGACGTCCGGCAGCGGACCGTCGTCGCGAATGGAGCCGGTGAGCACGAAGGGAATATTCTTCGTCACGCACGCGTGCATGATGCCGCTGGTGATGGTCCCGTTCTCGACGGCGGCCTTGATCGAACCGGCGGCGCGCACCTTGTTGATGGCGCGCATATGCAATCCGTGTCCACCCTGCGTGCTCTCACCCTGCCCCGTCATGCCGAGCGTCGTGCCGAAAATCGACGCCTCGATGTCGTGCACGGCGACGGCGTTGCCGGCGAGCAGGGCGCCGACGAATCCATGCTGGATGAACCAGACCATGTCGCTTCGCGCGCGCGAGTGGACCAAGGCCGGCCCGGTGACCCAGACAGGATAGCCGCCGCGGTCGCGTTCGTCGATGAGGATGCGCGCCATGAGCGAGTAGTCGATCGGCTTTTCCCGAGACACCTCGCTCGCCATGAACTTGAACTCGCCGTCTTCCTTCTCGCCGAGGAAACCGGCGACGTCCACGTAGATGCCTTCGCGGCCGTCTTCCGCCTCTCCAACGGCGACGAGGTCGCCACGACGCACCCGGCGCCCTTCGCGAACCCAGAGATCGTTATTCGAGTCGAGAAGGAGTGCGGAGTCCATGCGCGGCTCGCGCGGCATGCGCCACGCACCATGCACGCGCACGTACGTGGGAAGATTCGTCGTCGAAAAGAAGCCGTCGGGGAGGACACCATCAGCCGGCGCGGCGACGAACCTGGCGTCGGGAAAGCCGTTGAACGGCGACGTGCTGAAGTCGGGGTGGTGGAATGAGGTCACACCCCAAAGATAAAGTCCCGCCTCCCGCTACGGACCCGGGTGCGTCAGGATTTCTGGACGCTACTGGCCAGCGCGATGCAACCCGGTATTCACCGATTCGCCGATCGCGCGCTCCACGGGCGGTGCCGTTTGCAGCTTCGTGAGGAAGCGCTGGCCCTCGGAAATCCGCTCGACCTCAATGGCGATGGAGTCCACCGCCTGCTCGAGGCGGCGGAGGCGATTATCGTCGTCCGCGGCAGGCACCTGCTTGACCATCTTTCGCTTGGCGGACTGCATATACGCGTGGATGCCGACGCCAATGACCGACAGAGCACCAATGGACGCCACGCAAACGATGGCAATTCGAGCGATGAAGGTCGTAATGTCGGGATTCATCAGCGGCTCCGGAAAGGGCCCGGGAATGGAGAGGATGCTGTCGTCCTGAGCACAGCGAAGGACCTGCACCTGAACTCCGCAACGGCACGCGCGCGTTCTTTGGTGGTGAAGCCCGTACGCCGCCCCACAATCATCAGTTTCACCTGCGCAGTCGTCTATAGCAACGCCACCGGATCCCGATCCAGGGTCATGCGCAGTCCAAACTGCTTCGGCACGTCGAACCGTTGCGCCAGATAGCGCCCAATCCGCCCGAGATCCTGCTGCTTCTGTGCCTTGATCAGCACGTGCCAACGCCAGCGGTTTTTCACGCGCTCCACTGGACACGGCGCCGGGCCGATAACCGACACACCAGGCGCTGGCCGCGCCGTGAGCAGCTTGTGCAGCCACGCGGTCACGCTCGTCGCAAGCCGCGCGGTGGCTTCTTCCTGCGTTCCGCTCAACACGATATTCGCGATGCGGACGTTCGGCGGATACACGGGATTGACGCGACCAGCGAGCTCCTCTTTCACGAAGCGGTGATAGTCATGCGTCACCGCGCACTTCACCGCGTGATGCTTGGGTGAGCGAGTCTGGATGAACACCTCGCCGCCCTTCGGCCCGCGACCCGCGCGCCCTGCCACCTGGCTGAGCAGCTGAAAGCATCGCTCGCTCGCGCGAAAATCCGGAAGGTTGATTCCGACATCAGCGTCGATCACGCCGACGAGCGTCACGTTCGGAAAGTCGAGGCCCTTCGCGATCATCTGCGTACCGAGCAGGATGTCCACCTCGCCCGCGCCAACGCGATCCAGGATCTCCGTATGCGCCCACTTTCCGCTCGTCGTGTCGACATCCATGCGAGCGATGCGCGCGGACGGATAGCGCTCACTGAGCAGGCGTTCCACTTGCTGCGTGCCGAGTCCGCGCTGGCGAAGACGCATGCCGCCGCAGCGATTGCAGGTAAGATGTAGCGGCTCGTCATGCAGGCAGTAGTGACAGACGAGCCGCTCCGGCGTACGATGATGTGTAAGACTGATGCTGCAGTTGGGACACACGGCCACGTCGCCACACGCGCCACATTGGACAAACGCCGAGTAGCCGCGCCGATTGAGCAGCAGGATGCTCTGTTCGTTCCTCGACAGCCGGTTGGTCAGCGCATCCTCGAGTGGCTTGCTGATCGCAAAGGCAAACGCGGCATCCGCTTCCGGAACGTCGCTCGGTTTTGGCTTCGGCTTATCGGCGCGAAGGTCGACAACGTGCACCTTGGGGAGCTGCGCACCACCAGCGCGATCCGGGAGCGTGAGCAATCCAAACTTCCCCGACGTCGCATTGGTCCAACTCTCGAGACTCGGCGTCGCACTTCCAAGCACGACGACGGCGCCCTCATTACGCGCACGGACGATGGCCACCTCACGCGCGTGATAGCGCGGCGCTTCGCCCTGCTTGTAGCTCGACTCGTGCTCTTCGTCGACAATGATGGCGCCGAGGTCGCGCAGCGGGGCAAAGATGGCCGAGCGTGCGCCCACCGCGATGCGTTTTTCACCGCGACGCAATGCGAGCCAGGCGTCGTACCGCTCGCCGTCGGAGAGCGCGCTGTGCAACACGGCAATCCGATCGCCGAACACCGCGCGAAAGCGATCCACCGTCTGTGGCGTGAGCGCAATCTCGGGCACGAGTACGATTGCCGTCTTGCCTTGCTCCAACACAACACGCCGAAGCAGCTCGAGATAGACGAGTGTCTTGCCGCTGCCCGTTACACCGTGCAGCAGCGCGACGTGGCCGGGTTCTGCGAGCGCCAGTCGCTCGATGGCCACGCGTTGTGGCTCGGTGGGCACGTGCGTGTCGGGCGAGCGCCGTGCGCGAGTGAGAAATGGATCGCGCTCCACGGTTTCGTATCCGATCTCGACGAGGTTGCGCGTGACGAGCCCTTTCAGCACTGGCGGCGAGAAGTCGAGCTTTTCGTTGAGGAGTTCGACGG
>JBDTMO010000295.1:0-6934 GCA_039934235.1 bacterium
GTGTGGCTCGTGATGCTGCCGTACGACTCCACGCGTGCCGGATCGCAGAGCCATGCCGGCGTCATCACGCATGGTTGGGCCGACATCCAGAATTACAAGTCGCTCACCAAGGGCGGCAACTACGATTCAAAGCTGGCCGGCGAGCCGCTGGTACCAGGCAAGTTTTACGACCTTACGTTCGACCTTCAGGCGGACGACGAGTTCGTTCCCGCGGGCAAGCGACTGGCGGTGATGATCATGTCGAGCGATCGCGAATTCACACTGTGGCCGCAGGCGGGCACCGAGTTAACGATCGACCTCGCGCATTCGTCGTTTACGATCCCGATTGTCGGCGGCACGCAAGCGCTGGGAAACGCTGGCGTGCGGTAGCACCCCGCGCAATGTCATCCCGCACTCGCAACGCGAGTGTCGCTTCGCGCCTGCGGGATGACAGATCCTTCGCTTTACTTCAGTGACGTGCGGATCCTTCGACTCGCTGCGCTCGCTCAGGATGACAAGACGCTAAGGCACGATGGCCGGCGCCGGTACCGGTGGAGGCGCCGGCACGAACTTCCAGTTCAACACTGAATTGAACACCATGTTGAACTCCCCATGATTCTGCCAGCGGTAGATCGGATTGTTGGAGAACAGAATCACACGCCCGTGTCCCTTGTACGCCATCGGCACATCCACGGCGAACGGGCGGTTCTTCAGTGAATCGGCACCTACCATGAGTCCGGACAGCACCGCGGAATCTCCGCCTACGTACCGAGCCAGCACATTCGACTCGTCCGCCAAACCAACCCTCAACGGCGTCCCGCCTACGTACTTCACCGGCATCGTCTTGTCGGCATAACCGTAAAACACGGGACTCTCCGGCTTTACGATCTCGCCACGCACCAATGGCCGCTGCGATGTGAGGCCCGGGACGGTGACCTTGTCCACCGTGTGCGCAAAGCCGAATTCAATGGGAAGCCTGGCGGCCTCCCCGATAGCAATCAGCGTCCCTCCACCATCGAGGAACGCGCCGATTGCGTCCACACCATCCTGGCCAAGACCGCCCGACATGTCCGCCGTCTCGCCATACATCCCCAGGAACTTGAACTTGTCGGTTTTCTGATATGGCTGTGGCTTGGCAGCCGGCGCGGCCAGGGTCGCCACGCGGCCAAGGTTCTGCTCGGCCATGACAATCACATCGTACTTCGCGCGCAGGTTGGCGCCCTTCACCTGTTCCTTGAAGATCAGGTCATACGGCACGCCGAACTGGTCGAACGTAAGGCGATACCAACCGAGATTTTGTGTACCGGTCCACCCGGAGTAAATCGCCACGCGCGGGACGTCCGCATCGTGCATCGCGACAGCCGGCTTTGCGCTGAACGTCGATGCGGTGAGGCCGAGCGCTTCGACGGCTGAGCGAACGGTGGCGGCAGCGGACATGTCGGTGATGACGAACGAACCCGCCGGAAAATCCACCCCATCCACCTTGAACGCCTTCTCGGCGATCTGCATCGGCACGTTCTTCAATCGATAGCGAAAGCTGATCATGTTGTTGGACCCCAGGTGCGCGACGGCGATCCCTGCGCCGGTTGACGCGTTCTTGACCTCGCCCTTCAGCGTCACCGTGGTCACGGGTGTCACCGGCACCTTGAGCACGGCGGAATCGGCGACTTCGGCGACGTCGATGTTGAACGCCATGCCCATCGACCAGCCGCTGTCGTCGTACGTCGTGATGCGCGCGTCGGGGAATTGTTGTTTCTCGATCAGGTTCTTGGCGAGGCGTCCGTATGGCTGGTCGCGCTTGATGACGTACGATCCGGCGAGGTAGGTCTTCTTGTCGACAGTGAAGGCGGCAGTGGCGACACCGACTTCGATGCGCTGGATGCGCAGGATGTTGATGAACTCCGCGACCTTTGTCATGTCCCGCTGCACGGGCACGACAAATCCGTAGGGCGCCTTGTGCTTGCCCTCTTCGATGGAATTGCGCGTCCTGATGTAGAAGTTCTCGAGCACCATCGCGGGGAACATCGACGTGAGCTGCAAGGCGGAGAGAACGCCAGTCTCCATATAGTTGGTGTTGGAGCGGCGCGTGAATTTGAGGATGTCGTCCGGCGTGTACTGGAAACCGCGGTACCACTCGCGATCCTGCGCGCCGCCTCGGCCGGTGGGAATCGCGGGTGGCCCTCCTCGACCGGCGACTGGTGCGCCTGTAGCCGGTGTCGCGCTAGCCGCTGCTGGCGTGCCCGGTCCACCACCGCGTCCACCACGTCCTCCGCCACCGGCGCGCCCACCACGACCAGCCGCAGAGGTATCTGCGCCAACGCCACCGGTGCGCCCGGCGACTGATGCGCTGTCCACGCCGCGGCCCGATACGCGAGCAAGGCTGTCGGCACGCGTCTTCGCGGCGATGCTATCGGCGCGCGGATCAGGATCACGTCCTGACTGGGTCTCGTACATCTTCATGAGACCGTTGTGATTGTAGGCGACTGAGCCGAGGTAGCCGGGCGACCACCCGTCCATGAAGGCGTTGGTGTAAACGCCGGGCATGTTCCACTTGGTCATCTGCGCCATCTCGTAATTCGCGAACCACGGAAGCTCGGCAAACAGGAGCGGGTCGAGATTGGGGTTCTGCGGCATGCCGCCGCTGTAGGTGTACATCAGCGGTTGCGCTTCATGCAGGTCGTGCATGATTGGCGGATGCGCCGTGAAGTACCAGTCGACGATCGCGCGCATCTGCACGAGCTCGATGTTGATGTCGCGATTGTTGTCGTGATAGACGTACTTGCCCCAATAGGGCAGCGCGCCGATGGCCGGTCCGCCGCGTCCACCGCCCGGAGGCCCGCCCGCACCAGCCGCGCCAGGCCCTTCGCCGCGACCGGCGGCTTGATCGGGTGGCGTGACTGCGGGTGGTGTCACCGCCGCGGTTGGATTGGCGGCCAGATAATCCAGGTTCTTGTAAAACCAGTCCACGTTGCGATCGCGTCCGTCGGCGTCGGCAACAGGCGTGACGGAGACGTACACGTTATTACGGATCTGCGTGATGATCGGCGACGTTTCCGTCGCGATGCGATACACGAGCTCCATCAACATTTCCGACGGACCGGTCTCACCGCTGTGCAGGCCACCCATCAGGTGATAGTGCGGCTTGGTGTCCTTGATCAGCTCATGCACATCCGCCTCGGTCATGCCGCGCGGGTCACCGATCTTCGCGAGATTCGCCCGGTTTTTCGCGAGGTGCTTCATGTTGTCGTCGGAGGTCACCCACACGACGACGAGCTCGCGGCCCTCGTCAGACTTGCCGATCGTCTCGACCTTCACGCGACCCGTCGCCTTCTCGAGGGCGCGGTAGTACCGGAGTTGGTCGGCGTAGTACGTGAGCGTCTTCGGCGCGCCGATGTGATGGCCAAGGATGTCCTTTGGCGTCGGGATGCCGCGTACGACTGGCAGGTGATCTACCAGCGGGCTGCCGAAACGCGCATTGGCGAGCCACGCCTTGTAGTCAACCTCGAAGCCGGCGTCCTGCTTTTGCCGGTTGTCGCGGGTGTCGACGTTGAACTGCTGGGCGACGAGAGGCGCGGCCAGGACGAGACAGCTGGCGGCAGCACGAGAGAATGCGCGGACGAAGAGCATCGATTCGAGATATGGGTTCGGAACCAAGCTACGCGCGTGAACGCCACAGTGCTGACAGCGAGTGCAGTAGGCGCACACTGCAAGTCAGCCAACCTGCGTGCGCACGAAGTGTATCATCGCTCAGGCCAGCGCCGTCAGGAGCGCGTCGATGTCGGCGTCATTGTTGTAGATAGACGGCGAAATGCGCATCCGGTTCTGTCCGTGAAACGTGACCAGGACGTTCGCCTTGCTCAGCCGCCGCTCAGTTTCTGCGCGGTCCTTTACGTGGAAGCTCACGATATGGGAGTACGCGTCCGCCGGCGTGATTGACGCGTACCCCAACCTCGGCAGCTCCTTCAGCACGCGCGTCGCCAGCGCGTGGTTGTGCGCGTAGATCGTGTCGACGCCCTGGGCCTTGATGAACTGCAGCGAATTGCCGAGCGCGACCACGGTCGACGACGACCAGGTACCCACCTCAAAGTGCGAAGCCGTGGTATCGAGGCGCGTCCAGCTAACCGGACCATTGCCTGACGGGTCGCCGGGGAACATGTGCGTCTCGAACGAATCCAGCTGCCGATATCCGTACAGCGTACGTGCAATGCGGTGGCCCGCGAGTCCCTCGCGCAGGTACAGGAACCCCACACCGAAATCCGCCATGAGCCACTTGTAGCTCGCGCACGCACACGCGTCCACGCCCGCAGCAATGACATCCAGCGGCACCGCGCCGGCGGCTTGAATCACGTCGACGTACACGAGCGCGCCGTGCGCATGCGCCAGCTCGCAGACCTTCCTGAGATCGTGCCTGAAGCCATTGATCCACGACACGTACGATATGGCCACGAGCTTCGTGTTCCTGTCGATCAATCGCTCCATGTCCTCGAGATGGATCGCGCCGTCGCGCGGCGCGACCATGCGCAGGTCGAGCCCCTGTTGCTGCATGCTCTGGTACATGTACAGCGAACCATCGAAGTGCAGCACATCGGTGACGACGTTGCCGCCAGTTTTCAGAAGATCAAGCCCGCGCACGACGAGGTTTTCTCCCATCATCGTGCTCGGCACCAGCGAAATGTCGGTGGCCTTCGCGCCAATGATCGAGGCAAACAGCGCCTTGATGCCGGCAACCGGCACGGGCACATCAGGCGTGTGCGTCGCCGGAGAGCCGTATGCGCGCTCATCCGAGTACGTCTGCACCGCGCGCCGAGTCGACAGCGCCATCGGGTGGACATAGGCGTTCGTGAGGTACGTGCACTTGCTCGCGAACGGAAAATCGTCGCGGATTGGATCAGCAGACACTTTCAGGCGGTTCAGGTCGACGGTGTTGGTGAGTGCCGAGGCGGCGACGAGGCGTCCGGTTTGCGTGATCCATTCACGTCGATTCGTGGTCATGGTTCCTCCTCGGGTCACCGGCTCTTGGCACGCGTGACATACACGCGCTCTCGTGAATTCATTCTTCCAGGCGCGAGAGTGGCCTGACGATATTGGCGCACCCGTATGAAGACGTCTAGTCGAGTCGTTGGCAGAGCTTGCCTGTAACTTCGGACCGTTGCTCCACTTGGAGCGGCGGCCCACTTTTCGCTTCTTGCTCGAGCTCGCCCCCACCGTGGCTCGACCTTCCGCCCGTCTGCATGCCCGCACTTCACCACCGCCTGGTTTTCGCGGCGTCATTCGTCGTGCTGTGCGCCGTCACCGCCGGTGCGCAAACGGCAGCGGCGACGCGTGGCCTGCACGATTCCGTCACCGTGACCACGGTAAGCTTTCCGGGAGCGACCGCCGTATCGGTTGATGACCTCAAGCGCGTTGTCTTTACGCGCGGGTCGCCCTGCCGCCTGCCATTTCTCATCCCGGTGTGCAAGCTCACAGGCACCCAACTCGTCGTCGATCGACGCCGCACGACTTCCGCCGCACTCGGCGAAGACATCACCGCGCTGCGCGTCTACTACTGGCAACGCGGGTTCCGTGAAGCCACGGTCGACACCGTGCTCGTACCGCATTCACGCGGATCGTCGGTAGAATATCGCATCGTCGAAGGACCGCCGACGCTGGTGGGAACACTGAACATTACGCAACGCGCGCAGGTGCTCTCGCCACTCGAACTATCGGCCGCAGTGACGGTGCACGAAGGCGAGCCACTAAGCCTCGTCGCACTCGACACGACGCTGACGCGACTCCGCGCCGCGGTGTGGAACAAAGGCTACGGCGACGTACGCATCGACACGTCGGTTCCGCGTCCCGACGCATCGCACATCGTCCCGGTGCGCATCGACATCGATCCTCGATGGATCACCCGCGTGGGCAAGGTGGAATTCGAGGGCAACAATTATCTCAGCGACGAGACGCTTCGACGTGGACTGCTGCTCCAGCCCGGCGCGCTCTACACGCGCGACGCCGTACTCGAGAGCCAGCGCAGGCTCTTTCAATCACCGGCCATTGCGCGCGCGCTCGTCATTACGCCAACCGCAGGCGACAGTGTCAAGACGATCACAATGGCAATCTCGGAGAAGGCGCAGCACATCGCGTCGGTGACCGTTGGGTTCAACACAATCGAATTCGGCCAGGCGGCCATCGACCTGAAACACAACAACCTTGGCGCCGGACGCTGGCTCGCACTCCACGCGGCCGTCGGCAACATCTTCGGCGAACAGCTCGACGGACGAGGAGTGTTTCAGCGTTCGCTTCCGGACGACATCACGGGCGATCCGCGGGGCTTTCTCAATCCGACGTATCAAGCGTCGCTCACACTGACGCAGCCGTGGATCGCCGGCGCGCGCACGTCCGCTGCGTTCACTGCGTTTGCGGGAAGGCGATCGCTCGCGAACGTCGTCATCGACGAGGACTTTGGCGCCATGCTCGGGTTGGTGCGCGAGCTGGCACCACGCACGCCGCTCGGCATCAACTACCGCATGGAGACGACGCGCGTGCAGGGGAGCGCTGTGTACTTCTGTGCGGGATACGGCATTTGCGACGCCGCCACACGCGACGCGCTGACGCGTCGCCAGCGCCTGGCACCCGTTGGGGTGAGCGCATGGATCGATCGTTCGGATGATCTCGAAGTGCCTACGCGCGGATACACTGCCCTGATCGATGCAGAGCATGCGTCGAATGCGACAGGATCAACGTTCGCGCACAATCGCATTGCCGTCGATGCGTCGGTGTACAAGTCATTCGGTACACAGAAAGTCGTTGCCGGCATCGAGCAGACGCGCAAGATGATCGCGTTGCATGGTCGCGCCGGTTACGTCCGTCCGCTCGCAAGCGACCGTGCGAACCTTGGGATCGTTGGCGACGGCGACGGCATTCTCCATCCGCGCGCGCGCTTCTACGCCGGCGGAATGCAATCCGTGCGTGGCTT
>JBDTMO010000296.1:0-6934 GCA_039934235.1 bacterium
CGTGATGGAGGTGACGACGGGTGCGGCGTTCACATGGAGCGCGGCGGTTCCGACAACGGTGCCCGATGTGGCTGTGATGTTGGCGTCGCCGGCCGAGATGCCCGACGCGAGCCCGGCTGTGTTCACGGTGGCGACGGTGGCGTCCGAGCTGGCCCAGGTGAAGGTCACGCCGCTGATCGTGTTGTTCGACGCATCCTTCGCGGTGGCGGTGAACTGTTGCGTGCCTCCGGCGGTGATTGTCGCAGTTGGCGGTGCGACGTCGATGTGATCGACCGGTGCGGCAACGCCGCTGTCGTCGTCATTGCATGTACCGAAATTTGCGACGGGCGCCAATGCCCACGTGCCATCGGGCTTGCGCTGGATGGAAATATTCGATGACGATCCAGACGCAGGATTCTCGGTGAGCCCTACATCGAACGCGTGCAGTCCGGTGGCGATTCCATTTGACGCGACGACGTCTCCAGTTCCCGAGGTCGCGTAGGCGAGAAACTCGACGACCTGGTTCGAGGGATCGACCAGGGCAAAGGCGTCATTGGCCCCATTCTGAAACGAGTCCTGCGCGTTGTAGGCAAAGAACAGGACACCGCGCGTTCCGCATGATGCTGGGATAACGCCGGTGAGCGTGATCGAGCCGGGCGAGGTGTAGACCACCGCCGCCGACTTGGTCGATCCGTTGTAGCGAACGATCTGGTATCCGGCGAGGTCGGTTCCCGCTGGTCCGGAGATTTCGATCTTTTCTGTACCTGCGCTATCGGTACCAGGATTGTTGTAGTGGAACTCGCTCACACGAACGGACGGCCCGGCGGACTGAATCGTGATGCCATGCTGCGCGGGCGCCGGAGCCTTGCTCAATGCCGAGGGGCCGATGACCGTCTCGGAGTTACAGGCAACGAGTGCGAGCCCAAATGCCGCGATGCGCAGCATTCGATTCGTGAAGAGTCGCATTTTTTTAAATTGGGGGGCGGGAGTCCGTACGGGCCGTCGTCGACCTCGAACGATATTGTCGCAAGCGGGGAAGGTACGAGCGGAGCGAACGCGGGGCAAACGAGTACGGTCACGGCTCACCCGCGCGGGGTCACGAGCGTGTCACGACTCTGCGTTCGCTCATCTTCCGCGCGGCGCAGCGTGCAATGGCGCCACACTGCTGACTGCCACCTGGCAACCGCCAACCGCCAACGGTCAACTGGCAACCGCCAACGGCCAACCGGCAACGACCAACTGCCAACTGCCAACTGCCACTGCAACGGCAACCGCGCATCGCGGATTGCGCGGAAACAACGCGGATACGCACTTGATTTATCCGTGCTTGGTTAGCGCCATCCGCGATAAAGCAGTTGCCGTTTCTTGCGGACCTATCGCCGTCGATGTGACTTGCCTGGCCACTGCCAAGGCAACTCGCGGCTCTAGGGCTTCAACGCGAATTCCGACTTGCCAACGCGACCCTTTGGGCCCACGACATAGCCAGTAGCGCCGCCAAACTGAATGGAGTTGTAGCCCACCGAGTCCGAGGCCACCCACGTCTTCCCGCCGTCATTCGACACGTCCGTTCCGCTGATGCCAACCACCACAAGTCTTCGTCCCGCGGTTCCCGGCACATACTCCACCGCCGAGCGAAAACCAGTTGGCGACGACGCGCTGTCGACAAGCGTCCACGTGCGCCCCGCGTCCGTTGTCAGCGCCAGGTTGCGTCCGCCCAACGCGGGCTTCTGATAATCGCCGCCGGTGATCACGCCATGCATGGCATCACGAAACGCCACCGAGAAAACGCCCTCCGACGCCGTGCCCGCACGAATCGGCGCGTCGCTCACCGTCCAGCTCCGGCCACGATCGGATGAATGAAACACCCGAGCGACGGTCGCTCCGCCAGTGACGAACCACACGTCACTGCGACCGTAGACCGCAATGCAGCTTCCACTCGCCGCAAAGGCACCCTCATTGGCCAGCGCATGCGGCATCCGGTCCACGGGCACTTCCTGCCATGTGTCTCCGCCATCGCTCGTCGTTACCAGGAGAAAATGGCCGTCAACAGGATCGCTCACCGCGACGCCGTGCCGTGCGTCCCAGAATCGAATCGCGTCGAAGAAGGAACCCTTGCGCAGGCCGACGAAGCGCACCGACCACGTTCGCCCGCCGTCGACCGTGCGGAAGATGCGCGACGAATCACCGATGCTCATCGCGAACGCAGTTTGCGCCGACGTCGCAGCGATCGATCGCAGATCCAGCGACGCTGCGCCTGGCACAGTGTCAATCGTCCAGAGCAGGCCGCCGTTCGTCGTCCGAAGCACGGTTCCGCGCTGGCCGCTGGCCCAGGCAACCGTCGGAGAAACAACGCTAAGACCGCGAAACTCGACCTGTGCTCCACTCGGCTGCGCGACCCACTGCGCCAGCACGGGGTGCGTAAACACGGCGAGAGTGAACAGATGGTGAAACCCCGGGCGAATTCGCATGCATGTCGTAGTCAGGGCGGCCGGCAGAACAGGGGGAGGTATGGAGTATGCTTTAGGTGTGTTCCCAGAAGCCAGCGCCATTGGAGACCCTTTAACGCTACGGACCACCCAGGAGGACGACATGCTGACCGGTGACGAACGCGAATCTTTCGCACTGCATGTGATGGAAGAGGTTCGGCGTTGGCCAGGCGTCGAAATGCGTCCGCACGCGAGCGCGGAGGAACTGGGCTCCGAAGACGGCGTGGAATTTCGCCTCGCGGGACGCCAGATCGGTCACATGCACTCTAATTGCGGGGTGCATCTCTCCCTGACCAAGGCGCTCAAGAAGAGCATCATAGGTGAGCAATTGGCCGAGCCACTGCCCGTCGCGCCGGATTCGGGGTGGGCAATGTTCAATCCGATGTGCGCCGGCGACGTGGATCGCGCCATCTGGCTCCTTCGCCTCAACTACATTCGCCTGCGCCGGCAACGCCTCACGCCGCTCGCCTCGGCGAGTTCCGAACTCCTGCAGAAACACGAAGCGGCACTCGGATCGCTCAGTTCCAGCGTGGTTGGCGTTCTCAAGAAAACACAGGCACGCGCGCGACCGAGACCCATGCCTGAACTGGAAGCGTGACGCTCACGAGATAGTGTGCCCGCGGAAAACGAAATACACAGCCGCGCACAAACACAGCGCCGCCCAGAGGAAGTCGAGTCGGAGTGGCTGCTTCATGTAGTACACGGCAAATGGAACGAACACCACGAGCGTGATGGCCTCCTGAATAATCTTGAGCTGGCCGAGCGAGAGTGACGTATAGCCGATTCGGTTTGCCGGTACTTGCAGCAGGTATTCGAAGAGCGCGATACCCCAGCTCAGCAACGCGGCGATGTACCACGGGCGGTCGTTCAAGTTCTTGAGGTGGGCGTACCACGCAAAAGTCATGAAGACATTCGACAGCACGAGCAGTCCGACCGTACGCACGATGACGGGCATGGAGTCTTGAAGAATGAGAAGGAGTGGCGCTACGCTGACTCAGACGCAGTGTCTGGCGGTTTTCGGGCCGCGGCAGTGAGGCCCCACACCAACGCGACCAACAGTAGCATGTAGCCCACGCTCGTAATTCCGCGCGCAATCCCCTTGTCGTGCGCGAGCCAACCGAGCCGGCCGAGCAGGTATTCCCAGTCATGCTCCCCGCCGCCAACGAGCGGCAGTTCCTGCGCACGCGCGTCGGCAACGTACACGGCGATGTTTCCGCAATTCTGCGCTATCCACCAGAGGGCGACGCTCGCCGCGTGCAGGTCGTCGCGACGCACGAAGTAGCCGAGAAACGCCGCGGGCATGATGAGTTGAAACAGTGTTCCACCCGCAAATCCGATGAATTCGCCAAACGGGCCGAACACGAGGTGACCTGTTTCGTGGATCGCGAGGTCGACGCCGTCAATGAGGGAGCCCTCGCCCTGATGAGACAAGCCATAGACGCCGTACGCGAAAAGGACGATTGTGAGGAGGCGCCGCGCCGCGGGATTCACGAGGGGAAACCTCGCGCCTCGTTGCACCGTACAGGAAAATACCGGGCGGTTCGCAGAACGCGGCCGTCTGTCATCGCATTCTCAGTGGGAGTTCGCTCATGTCGATGCTGATCAAGGCACTCGTGCTCAAATTCATCGCCGGCAGGACAGTCGGCGGCGTGTTTGGCCTGCTGACGATGCTGCTGGTCCCGCTCGCCGCGGTGCTGAAGTTCATCGGCATTCCCATGCTGATCGTCCTCGCCCTGATTGGCGCACCGATCTTCCTGATTCTTGGCGCCATCGGGCTGCCGTCGATGCTGGTCATCGGCATCGGCGGCGGGCTGCTCCTCATCCTTGGCGTATTCCTGGCAATCGGCGTGATCGCGATCAAGATCGCTCTGCCGATCATTCTCATCGTCTGGTTCGTGAAGTGGTTGCGGCGGCCGCGGCCCTCGTCGCCAATCGTCCCGCCGGCTTCGGAGCCAGGGCTCGGCGAAACCTAGCGCACGCCACCGTGGGGCCAGGGAGTGATTGACCCGGGTAGGCCCAAACAGCAACGCGCTGGATGGGCGTGGAGCTCCATGCCGACAATGTGCGAGCCGCGGACTCAGCAGGCAGTCAATCAGATCTCGGCTTATCGTCTGAAGGCGGGCGCGGCGATCGCCGCATGCGCGCCTTGAACCACCGCCAGCGGACGTACGACATCACGACGAAGACGAGCGCTAACTCGACCGCGAGCGGCCAGTCGATATCCATCCGCTAGATGCCGATGAGGATACCGATCGTGGCGAGATTGTCGTGCGAATCATCGACCCGTTTGCTCGTCCGGCGTAGATAACCCACACGCCCGCCAACACCAAACGCGATCATCCAGTGCCCTTCGGCACCGACGTACGTCGTGTTCGGACTCGCATTCCACGGCTCGCCAACGGTGCGAAGCGCGGCGGCACGGAGGGAGTAACCGGAGCCAAAACGCCCGAGCATGCGAAAGTACCCCACAGACACTTCGTTGCCTTGCTGTCCTCCCTCGGCGGCGACGACGACGCCGTCGTTCCGATGCTCGCTCATATCCACCAGCGCGCCCACCGCAACCGAAATCCGCATCGGACTTCCGTAGTGGACGCCAATAGCCGGAGATACGTGCGGATTGGGTTCCATGTTCGGCGTGCCTTGCGCGTGAGCACACAACGGCAGCGCGACGAACAGGGCAACAGAAAGGGCGGGTCGACGCATGCGTTAATCCTGCATTGGCGACACGTGCACGGCTAGCACATATCGCGCGGTCGTTCTACCAATCGCCACGTTTCTCTCCGCGCCGATAGGCGGCGAGCAGCGAGAACCCCACGCCGGGAACCCAGATCGAGAAGCCAGCCCAATAGAACACCCTGCCTACCGTTGCATTGGAGGTGTACGCCGAGAGCCCGATGAAGACCCAGCCGGCGAGTACCCAGAAGATCAAGTGACCGCAGGTCTTCAACAGGTCGCGGGTCGTCTCCCGCTGCGCGGCGCGATGGTCCGCCTCGCTACGAGCAATCATCGCCTCGTACGACTCTCGCGGGATGGGCATTGGGCTAGCGTGCGTCAGGGTGAGCAACTGTGGTCCAGCGCGTACCCGGCAAATACGAGATCGTTCTGATCGGCGGACGAACGTCATACGGCGACGGCGTTGAACGCCGAGCGCGCCTTCACCTCTTCTTCGGTCAGGCCGTAAAGCGGCGGGACGCTCACGTCGCGCACGCCGAGCATCATGTACAGCTGCCCGCGGTGGTGAGCCTCGTGCTCCACCATGGCGCGCAGCCACTTGTACGTGGTGATCGGCGTTCCAGCTGGCGTGGTGCACTTTCCAGCCAATTGCTCGCCGGTGAGCGTGGCGAAGATGGCCTGAGCCTCAGTGTGCTTGCGCTGATGATACTCGCGCACCGCGTCGAGGCCGTCGGCAAGTTCGCGACCGTGGCCCGGATAGCGACTAGGTCGACCAGCGACATTCTCGGCATACATGTCTCGCTCGATGCCCGCGAGATGACGCACGATGTCGCCCATCGTCCACCGCCCCGGCGCGTACGTCCATTCGAGATCCTCGGCGCGGATCTTCTCGATCGCGCGCCAGGTGCGGTACCTCACGCCTTTCCAGTACTCGACGAACTCGGCGGCAGAATCGATGCGCACGTAGTTGCCTCAGGCGTCGGCGTAGAGGTCCTTCAGGTCGGCGGACGCGAGCTCCACGAGGAAGTCTGCGATGTGATTCGCCACCTGGGCGGAATAGCGCGCGCCCTTTTCCGCGGTCGCCAGCGCGGGATTTCCGACGCCGGTGTCAGCGGAGATTTGCGTCCACCGTCGCGGCGCCCAGGCCCAACCCGCCCGAAGGCCTGCGATGCGCCACCGCTTTTCGCTCCCGTCGCCCGCTTCAGTGAGTGGACAGACCAGATCAGGCGCGACGTGCATCATCACGCTCGTCTCCAGTTCGCCCGCGTGATCGCCGAGGTCGCTGAAGATGCTCGCCGGTTCGCCGACCTTGTACCAATTGAGCGTGGCGAGAAACACGGTGGTGCGCGCCTGCAGCTCGCGAATCATCTGCCGAAAATCGTTGCCGCCGTGGCCGTTGAAGATCACGAGTTTCGTAATGCCCTGCCCCTCGATGGCGTGCACGAGATCGGCGAGCAGCGCGGCCTGCGTCGCCGGATTCATGTTGAGGCACAGCTTGATGTCGAGCTGGCCGGTGTTTACGCCGAACGGTACACAGGGCAGCACGACGACTTTTGCGCCGCGCTCCCACGCCAGACGCGCCGACTCCGCCGCGAGCGCGTCGCTCTGAATGGAGTCTGTGGCGTACGGCAAATGGTAGTTGTGCGCCTCCGTGGCGCCCCACGGCAACACAGCGACTTCGTACGGCGTGGCCTCGACGGTTTTCCAGGTGCTTTCAGCGAGGATGTAGGGGCGTGTATTCATGCCAAATATTCGCTCGCGAATGGGTAAGACGCTAGCTGTTTGTCATCCTGAGC
>JBDTMO010000297.1:0-6928 GCA_039934235.1 bacterium
ACGCGCGTTACTTCGTCCGCAAATGAAGAGAGCTGATCAACCATCGTGTTGATGGTGTTTTTCAGCTCGAGAATTTCGCCCTTGGCTTCTGCCGTGATCTTCTTGGAGAGGTCGCCTTTCGCCACCGCCGTCGTGACGTCGGCAATGTTTCGCACCTGGTTCGTCAGGTTGGTCGCCATGCCGTTTACAGAGTCCGTCAGGTCGCGCCACGTTCCACTTACGCCCTGCACGTTCGCCTGCCCGCCCAGCCGCCCTTCCGTACCTACTTCGCGCGCCACGCGCGTGACTTCGCTGGCAAATGCGTTGAGCTGATCCACCATTCGATTCACGGTGGAGCCGATGCGGAAGAACTCGCCCTGGACCGTCTTCCCCTCGATCTCCAACTCCACCTTCTGGCTCAAGTCGCCCTCGGCCACCGCCTTGATCACGCGGGCGACCTCGGAGGTCGGTTGCACCAGATCAGTAATGAGCGAATTGAGCGCGTCCACCGAGCCGGCCCAGAGTCCGCCGGCAGGTCCGATCGTCGCGCGATCTCGCATCTTGCCTTCGCGGCCAACCGAAAGCGCGACCCGATTGAGCTCGTCTGCCAGCCTGCCCTGCTTGGTGGCCACGCTGTTGAAAACGTCGGCGATTTCCGCGAGTAGCCCGTCGTCATCGGGCTCGAGCCGCGCGCTGAAGTCGCCCGCGTCGAGCGCGTGCAGGCCCGCGAGCAGCCGGCGCAGGCTTCTGCCGCGCGTTCCGTCACCGCCGTTTCCGCCGCCATCGCTCGTTCGTTTTCCCGCGCGAGCCATCGGCTTCGCCGACTCCGTCGACATCGCTTCAGTGGCTTCTGCGACCACTCGGCGCGGACGGCCGCGCTTGCCGCGCGCCACTCCGGGCATTCGGCCGCCATTGCCGCGCCCTTCCGGCGCGCTCTCGTGTTCTGGCAATTCGGGTTTCTCGCCGACGCTCACGGCCAGCTCCTCAATTGGAAAGACAGGATGCGAAAGGCCACCGCGAATGCGCGGTGGCGGTACCGGGGCAATGCGTCCCTGTGCACGGGCGGGACGTTTCTATTTCCTGATGATGACGTGGTTCAATATTTGTGCCGACCTCGGGCATACCGCGGCTGCGATCAGCGCAATTCCTTGGCGCGACCCGGCGGCAGTCTCTGCAAAAACCAGACTCCGCGTATATATCAATTGATATTGTTTGGTTTACCCGCATGACAGACTGAATGCACCGCCATCGGGTTATGTCATCCCGCATGAGCGGAGCGAATGTCGGGATCTACCATGCCTCCTGCGTCGGCATGCTTCGCGGGATCGCGCAGTAGATCCCGACACTTCCTCGCTGCGCTCACTCCTGCGGGATGACAGCGCGTGCGTCGACCGGTTGATACCGCCCCCGGCACCTCGTCAGGGCACGTCCCCAACCATGATCCGCACCGGGATCCCGCCGTTGCTGAGCGACGCCGCAGCACGCAACGGCATTCTCAGCTGACGCTCGAGCGCCGTGTCCGGCGAAAGCAGCGCAACCCGCCACCCCGACGCCCGCTCCCGCAACACATTGCCCAACTGCGCCCACAAATCCCGCACGCGATCCTCCTCCCCAACGCGAACGCCATACGGAGGATTCGTCACAACCCACCCGCGCGAAGCGGCAGGAAAACTCGCCGCCGTCAGGGAGTGTATGGCCATACTGATATCGCCCAATACGCCGGCCCGCTCGGCGTTCGACGTCGCCGCGGCGATCGCGCCCGCATCGCGGTCCGACCCGACAATCAGGGCCTGCACGGACGGCGTCGCGCGATCCTCGAGCACGCCGCGCACGCGAACGCCGAGTGATGGCGAGACCGTGGGCCAGCGCTCCATGGCGAATCGTCGTTGCGCACCGGGCGCAATCCTCCGCGCCATCAGCGCGCCCTCGATGGGGATGGTTCCCGAGCCACACAGTGGATCGACGAGCGGCGACGTCTTGTCCCACTCCGCGGCAACGAGCATCGCTGCTGCAATTGTCTCACGTAGCGGAGCCTTGGCTGTTGCTTGCCGATAACCGCGCCGGTGGAGCAGCGCCCCCGAACTGTCTGCGCTCACGGTGCACCTGTCGCGCATGAACCGCACGACAATGAGCGAGACGTCCGCGTCCACGTCATCGATCTCATCCTCGGTGATGCTGCCGCCTTCCGCGCGTACGCCTGGAATGGCGCGCACGACCGCATCCGCGAGGCGCTGCGCCACGGCGTCGGAGTGGTACAGCTTCGACTTCTTGCACGTGACCCTAAAGCGGACGGCGTCGCCGGCGCGGAGCACGCGACTCCATTCAATCTTGCGCGCGTGACGCTCCAACTCGGCGAATGTGCGCGCTTCGAAGCTGCAAAGCCGCACGAGGACTCTCGATGCAATTCTGAGCGCGGCATTCGCCATGAGCGCGCTCTCGGCGTCGCCAGTCCAGGCAATGCCGCCTTCTTCCGCCGTGGCGTTGAGGCCGAGCGCTTGCGCTTCCGCGAGGGCGAATGGTTCGAGCCCGGGCGCGACGATGGCAAAGCAGGACAGTAGGGAGGCGGGCGCGTTCACTCTGCAACCCTAACACGATGAACAGTGAACGGTGAACGCTGAACGGTCAGAAGCGGGCCTGAGCCGGGGCTGGCGCATTTTTGTCATCCTGAGCGAGCGAAGCGAGTCGAAGGATCTGCACGGAGGAGGGCAGACTCCTCGGAGTTCTGGATGCTCGTGCTCTTCACCGTTCACCGTTCCCGGTTCCCCGCATCGACAACAACTGGTTCCTCATGTGGTATTGTTCCTCGTGATAGGTTAGCGTCGCTGATACTCGATTTCGCTTCGCTCAGGATGACAAAGGAATGATCTCTGTTCGTAACCTGTCACGACAATACGGCGCCTTCACGGCCGTTGACCGCATCTCATTTACCGTAGAACCAGGCGAAGTCCTCGGCCTCGTTGGGCCGAACGGCGCAGGTAAGACCACCACACTGCGCTGCCTCGCCGGAATCATTGCACCGAGCCTTGGCACCGTCGAGATCGATGGTCACGACATCCAGAAAGACTCGGTGCCAGCGAAGCGCGCGCTCGCCTTCATCCCCGACGAGCCACACCTCTTCGATCACCTTACCGTCGAAGAACACCTTCGCTTCGTGGCGCGATTGTATGGCGTCGCCGACTCGGAGCAGCGCATCGGCCCGCTCCTCGACGAGTTGGAAATCGCCGACAAGCGGAAATCGCTCTCGACCGAGTTGTCGCGAGGGATGAAGCAGAAACTCGCGATCGCCTGCGGACTGCTCCACGATCCCTCCGTCCTCATACTCGACGAGCCACTCACCGGACTCGATCCGGGTGGCATGCGCCGTATGCGCTCGACCATCGCCAACCGCGCCAAGGCTGGCGCGTCCGTCGTGCTCAGCTCGCACCTGCTCACACTCGTTGAAGAGCTCTGCACCAAGCTGTTCGTCATCCGACTTGGCGTTTGCGTGGCGTCAGGTACACTCGCCGAGATCGTCGCGGAGCATCCGCATCTGGCGGGCCGGTCGCTGGAGGATGTGTTTCTCGCGCTCACCGGCACCGACGAACAGGCAGCAATCGCGTGATCGGTGCCTTTGCGTACCTGATCATCGCGTCCGCGCGAAACACGGTACGATCGCGAATCAAGCAACTGAAGAACCCGCGGTATGCCATCGCGCTGGTACTCGGCCTGGGGTACTTCTACCTGGTCTTTTTCCAGCGTTCAGCGAGAGCTGCGCAGCCGAATCCACTTGCTTCGGAGACATTCGGTGCGCTCATACCGGTGGCCGTACTCCTGTACGTCGCCACCATCTGGATCTTTGGTGCAGACCGCGCGGCGCTCGCATTTTCGCCCGCCGAAGTATCGATGCTCTTTACAGCGCCGGTGTCCAGACGCGGTCTCGTCATCTACAAGCTGATCCGCGCCCAGACTGCCGTTCTCACGACGAGCATTCTCTGGCTCATCATTTTTCATCGGTCGGGATCCGGCACTGCTCGAGTGGTTTCGTCGTGGATCTTTCTGACGACGCTCTCGATGCACCGGCTTGGCGTTGCACTCTTGCGCGCGTCCCAGGCCGAGCACGGCGCGAAAGGTTTGCGCAGGCATTGGCTGCCCATCACCATCTTCACCACGGTGGTGGGCGTCGTTGTATATGAGCTGTACGCCGCGCGAACGCGCTTTGCGACGGCAGCGCTGGGTGATCTTGGCCAGGTGATCGTCAGCGAATTCAGCACCGGGCCATTGAACTGGGTGCTGTACCCATTTCGCGTGGCCGTGGCTCCGATGTTCACGCATGCCACGGCGGCCTGGCTCAACGCAGTTGGCACAGCACTCGTGTTGCTCGCGCTGCATGTCGTGTGGGTGCTGCGGAGCGACTCGGCGTTCGAGGAGGCAGCGGCCGACGCGTCAGCCTATCTCGCCAAGCGCCGGCAGCATCTTCGCACGCGCGGCGCAACTGGTGGCGTGGACCCCAAAAAAGCGCGACGGACAATCGCGCTGTCGCCAACGGGCGCACCGGAGATTGCGTTGGTCTGGAAGAATTATCTGTGGCTCATCCGCACGGGACAAATTCGAGTCATCTTCCTGCTTCCTGGCATCGCGCTCACGTGTGCGCTGGCCTTCGCGGGCCGCTCCGAGATGGCGGAGGTTGTCGTCGTCGCCGGGTGCGCGGTGATCGCCTTCTTTACGCTGCTCTTCGGCCCGATGACCATGCGCAATGATCTTCGCGCCGAGCTGCTGCATTTGCCGCTGCTCAAGTCGATGCCATTGAAGGGACGACAAATCATGCTTGCCGCGGTGGCCAGCAGTGCGTCGCCAATTGCACTCATGCAACTGCTGACGCTGACGGCGGCGATGATCGCGCTCTCCTTCATCCCGAAAAATCCACTGCCACTCGACGCACGCGTCGGCTTGTTCGTCGCCGCGCCGGTTTTCCTGCTCGGGCTCAACTTCGCAAACTTCACCATTCATAACGGGATGGCGCTGCTATTTCCCGCATGGGTACGGCTGGGCGCTGGGGAGGGGAATGCCGGAGTGGAGGTGATGGGTCAGATGATGCTCACGCTGATCATCACCCTGGTTCTGCTTGCGACGCTTTGCATCGTACCGGCCATCGCCGCGGGTTCCATTTACCTCGCGATGCATTGGCCGCAGTTCTTCGCGGTCGCAGGCGCGGGGATCGTCGCGGGGATCGCCTTTGGAGTCGAGGCCTATCTGCTCATCAGCGCACTCGGTGGTTCCCTCGACCGGCTGGAACCCATGCAGGTGGGGTGAGTCGGCGCTCCTAAGTGGAGCGGCGAAGGTGCAGATCCTTCGACTCGCTGCGCTCGCTCAGGATGACAGGACTCGCTGCGCTCGCTCAGGATGACAGGACTCGCTGCGCTCGCTCAGGAGGACAGAGGGTTAGGATGACAGACGCTCTGTCAATCGTGCTAAGGCGACTCGAGATTCTCGGTCTCTCTGACAGACTCGACCGGGTACACAGTCTGCATTTTCGCCGTGCACCGACGCCATGGCGGACACCAACTACCACCTCCATGGAGAGATCCACAATGTTGAGCACACGCCCTCTGAATTGCCGGGAGTGAACCCGGACCAGGTCGACATCACCTTTGAACAGAACGTGTTGACGATTCGCGGCGCAAAGCCGGCAGGCTTCGACGCGCAGAACGATGCCGAGGTGCGCGTGTTCGCCGCAGAGCGCGTGCACGGTGGCTTCGAGCGCTCGATTCGTCTTCCGGAATTCGTGGACGCCGACCGCATCGACGCGGCCTTCGCGAACGAGTTGCTCACCGTGACGGTTCCGAAGGCGCAGGCAGCGCAGGCGCGCAAGATCAACGTGCGGACAACTTCGGACGAGCCGCAGCAGATTCAGGGCTGAGCGCAGCCGCGCACAGCTCGCAATTGCGTTGATGCGAGGAAGGCGGGTCCGATGCCGGCGTGCGGGCCCGCTTTCTGCCTCCGCTCGCTCCATGCCCAAAGCCATTTCAAGAACCAAGGTGCTCGCCACCCTTCGCGAGCGCTTTGGTCATGCAGACTTGCGTCGAGGACAGTGGGAGCCCATTCGCGCCGTCCTCGCTGGCCACGATGCGCTCGTCGTGATGCCCACTGGAAGCGGTAAGTCCATCGTCTATCAGCTTCCCGCGCTGCTGCTTCCGGGCCTGACGATTGTGGTGAGCCCGCTCATCGCCTTGATGAAGGACCAGCAGGACAAGCTCCATGCGCATGGCGTGGATGCGCTGTCGATGCACTCGCATCTCTCCGCCGGTGAAGCGCGTGAAACAGCGCGGCAAGTCACCGACGGCGAAGGCGAGATTCTCTACCTCACACCCGAGCGCTTCAAGGACCGCGACTTTTTCGATCGCCTGCTCACTCGCACCGTGAGCTTGTTCGTCGTGGACGAGGCGCACTGCGTGAGTCAGTGGGGTCATGACTTTCGTCCCGACTATCTCACGCTCGGTTCCGTCGTGAAGCGACTCGGCAAGCCGCCCGTGCTCGCGCTTACTGCAACGGCCACCGCTCAGGTTCGCGCCGACATTGCGCGCCAACTCGGCATGGTGGATCCGCACATCACGATCACCGGATTTGCTCGGCCGAACTTGCGATTCGAGGTGCGTCGCACGGTCAATCAAGCGAGCAAGGACGCCGAGGTCGAGCGCATTCTCTCGGAGCGCACGGGCAGCGGAATCATCTACACCGCGACGATAAAGGAAGCGGAGCGCTTGCACGCGCAACTGAAGGACCGGTTCTCGATCGGCTTGTATCACGGCAAGATGAACGCGCCTGACCGCAAGGCGTCGCAGGACGCGTTCATGACCGGCAATGTCGGGACGATGATCGCGACGAACGCGTTCGGGCTCGGCATCGACAAGCGCGATTTGCGCTTCGTGCTCCACTATCACTTTCCCGGCTCGGTCGAGGCGTACTATCAGGA
>JBDTMO010000298.1:0-6919 GCA_039934235.1 bacterium
CGTGCCGCAGACCGAGGATTTCCCGGAGCCTTGTGCGCCGCCGGTGTTCCGCCGCGGTCCGCGCGACGACGGAGAAGAACCACGTTCGAAACGTGGAACGTCCATCGAATCGCGCACGGCCGTCGAGCACCTTGTCATACGAATCGTGCAACACATCCTCAGCCTCCTCGCGACGCCGGTCGCAGCACGCCAGTGCCCATCCGAAACTGCGCGGATGAAGAGCCTCGAGCTCAGCGGCCAGCACCGTATGATTCGTCATTTGCTGGTATGAGTGGCGCGAGTGGCGAGTTCGTAGGACAGCAGCGCGCGACGTTGCTGCCTCGCCAGCGACACTCGCCAGCACGACGAGCGATTGTGCATGGCTGAGCAGAGGTTCTGCCGTCATGCGCGAAAGCGCTGACCTGTGCGCCTTACTTCACGACAAAGCGGTAGTCGCCCGATCCTGCTTCAACCACGACCCTGCCAGCTGCCGTGCGCACAGAAGTGATGCCGCGCGCTCGGCCAATTGCGATACCGCCTTCAGTGATGGACTTCGCCTCACGAGCCGGCAAGTGAATCGTCGCGACTGTATTGACCGGCACCGACACGCGCATCGTGACGATTCCATCGCGCTTCATCCAGGTGGTCGCGATCACGCCGTGCGCCGAGTGATACCTCGCGCTCACCGAATCGATGCCCTCGGAAATCTGCGGTCGTATGACGAAGCGGCCGAAGCCAGGGCCTGCACTGTCGGGGTTGATTCCCGCCAGACCTTCCCAGAACCACCGCTCGATGTGGCCGAACATGGCCTGGTTTTGCGACGAGCGCGAATAGGCGTCCCACGCTTCGGTGAGTGTCGTGGCGCCATGATCCACCTGGTAGAGATAGCCGCCGGCACGCCGCTGCCTGAGCATGCGCATCAATACATCGGCACGTCCGTTTTCGGAGAGCGCGGAGATCACGAAGGGGAAACCCGTTTCTCCCGACGTCACTTGATAGTCCGTTGCCTCGAAGGCTGCGACCAGCGCCTTCAACACGTCGCCACGGAGGGACAACGGCACCATGCCGAGGCCGAGCGGCAGTCCGTTCGCTGTCTGGCTATTTCGGTCGTAATAGCCCGCCGGATTCCAGAATCGCTCGTGATACGCGCGGGCGGACAACTGCGCGAGCGAGTCGAAGCGGGCTGCGTCGGCGGAACGACCGAGCACCGTTGCGGCACGCCGCATGATTGTGGCGTCCATGAACAGGGTTCCCGTTGCTGTCACACCGGATGACGTGAGCTGCGAATATCCGGGCGGCTTGGGGCCGGCGTCGTACCAGTCGCCCAGCCCGTACGCGAGCAGGCCGTTCGCGCTCCTGGCCAGCAGGTAGTCCAGGTAGCGCGACATTCCCGCGTAGTGCCGGGCGACGAGCGATGCGTCGCCGTACATCTCGTACACGTGCCACGGATTGGCGATGTAAGCACTTCCCCACTCTGGCGAATCGCGAAAGGAGTCCGTGAACACGGTGTACTCGGGCACGATGTTGGGCACGAGCCCGGTCGGAGTCTGCGCCAGCCGCATCTTCTCGGCGGCCTGCTCGTAAAAGGCGTGGAGGTCGAGATTGTACATCATTCCCCTCGCCAGCAGGTGACTCACCTCGAGCCAGCCCAGCTTCTCGCGATGCGGGCAGTCGGTGAGGATGCTCAGGAGATTGCTCCGCATCGCCGCAACGATGTTCGCGTGAATGGCATTGATGTCGCGATCCGACGTCGCGAACGTGCCGACACGTTCTGCCGACGTGCTGATGAATTGCCCACCAAGGCGTCGCAGGCGCGGCTGGTGCGGGAATCGCGCCGCGTACTTCGTGGGAACGGCGCCCGTCACCTGCACATACCGAATACCGGAATAGGCGAAGCGCGGATGCCATCGCTCCGTGGCGCCGCCGCGGAGCGTGTAGTCATTCCATACGGGGCCACCGTTCATGCTGGACAACGTGACCATACCCGTGTCGTCAAGCAGCTCGCCACCGATGAGCCGCACCGTGGCCCCCCGCACTCCGGTAACCTCGATCGCGGGCCAGCCGGAGAAGTTCTGGCCGAGGTCATAGACGAACACGCCGGGCGCAGGCTCGGTGATGCGCACCGTCGGAAATTCCTTCACGATCGTGACGGGAGGCTCGGCCTGCGCAACGAGCGCGGGGCCCGCGTCCGGCATGACCGAGGCGTTTGCCCAACGGACATCGTCAAACCCAGCGCGATCCCACCCGTCCTGCTCGAGACGCGCGTCGTAGTCCTCTCCGCCGTAGATGTTGGTGAACGTGATCGGTCCGTTCGCCGTCTTCCATGTCGTGTCGGACACCACGTGGGACTGCGTTCCATCCGCATAGATCAGGGACAGGCGTGCAATCAGCTTTGGCGCTCCGAACGACCCGGTGAACTTCGTGTACCGCCCCTCTGTCTTCGGTACGTGATACATGCCGTTGCCGAGGAGCACGCCGATGGCGTTTGGGCCGGGCGCGAGCATCGACGTCACGTCGAAGGTTCGGTAGAGGCACGTCTTCGAGAAGTCGGTCCAGCCGGGATCGAGCACACCGTCGCTCACGTTGCTGCCGTTCACGCGCAGCTCGTACTGTCCAAGACCGCAGATCGACACGAGAGCGCGCGCGACTCTTCTGGTGACGCGAAACTCGCGGCGAAACAGCGGAAGCGGCGCCTCAGTTCCTCGGCGAGTGATCCACTGCGCGCCCCATGCGCCGGGAGTGGTAAAGCCTTGCGTCCACGCTGCGGGCTCACTCCAGGCCGACATCCGGCCATCGCCGTCGATCACGCGCACCTTCCAGAAGGCCCGCGCGAGCGCAGCGAGCGGTGGGCCGCGGTACGTGGTGCCCGTCACGCCCGAGCGCACGACACCGCTCCGCCACAGATCAGCGTGATCGCTCGCCAAGGCCTCGCGGCTCGATGCGACGAGCACGTCGAACGCCGTCTGTCGCTGGCCGCGCACTGTGCGGTTCGTCGCCGCAAGCTCCCAGCTCAAACGCGGCGCCGCGACTTCGACTTGCAGCGGGTTGGCGCGCAGATCGGTTCTCAGCCGCGTTACAGTAATCTGCGCGGTGGCCGCCGGCCTTGAACCCGTGCCTGGCGCAGGGCGGGTCGGCAGGAGCAGCGAGCAAGCGAGCGCCAGCGTGATCATTGTTTTACTCACCCACCGTGGACGTTTGTCTTGACAGTCCGCTCGCCGAAGGTAGTGTCCACGAGCGAAAACGAGCAAGATTACCATACCTGACATCTGTTCACGATCACACCTCGTCCCACAGCCGGCGGAGCATATCGATGCGGCGCTCGATTCAATCGTTCCTCACCGTCGCCCTCCTCGTGGGCGGCACGGTGACCCTACAGGCGCAGAAGTTCACGGATCTCGCCAAAACGCCTCCGATGGGCTGGAACAGCTGGAACAAGTTCCAGTGCAACGTGAGTGAGAAGCTCATTCGTGAAATCACGGATGCCATGGTGGCCAGCGGCATGCGCGAGGCGGGCTACCAATACGTCAACATCGACGACTGTTGGCACGGTGTGCGCGATTCACTCGGCTTCATCCAGCCGGACGCACAGCGCTTTCCCTCCGGCATCAAGGCGCTTGCCGACTACGTGCACTCGAAGGGCCTCAAGATCGGCCTCTATTCCGACGCCGGCTGGAAGACGTGCGGCGGGCATCCGGGCAGCCGTGGGTACGAATTTCAGGATGCGTTGCAGTACGCGAAGTGGGGGGTGGACTACCTGAAGTACGACTGGTGCAACGCGGATTCGCTCAAGGCGTCGGGCGCGTATCTCACCATGCGCGATGCGCTGCACCGCGCCGGCCGGCCCATGGTATTCAGCATCTGCGAATGGGGCGACAACCTGCCAGCGACCTGGGCTCCTGCCATGGGGCACTTGTGGCGCACCACGGGCGACATCACCAACTGCTGGGATTGCGAGTTGAATCACGGTTCGTGGTCGCAGTGGGGCGTGCTGCAAATCCTCGACAAGCAGAAACCGCTGAGGAAACTCGCCGGCCCGGGCCACTGGAACGACCCGGACATGCTCGAAGTCGGGAACGGCATGACGGCAACGGAGGATCGCGCGCACTTCACGATGTGGGCGATGCTTGCCGCACCGTTGATCGCGGGCAACGACCTGCGGTCGATGTCGGAGGAAACGAAGGCGATACTCAGCAATCATGAAGTCATCGCCGTTGACCAGGACAGCCTCGGCGTACAGGGCTATGCACACAAGGCCATGCTCGATGGGATCGAGATCTGGTTCAAGCCGCTCACCGGCGGTGACTGGGCAGTTGCCTTCCTGAACCGTGGCAATGCAGTGCAGGCGGTCAGCTTCGACTGGTCGAAGGAAAGCGTCGGCGATGACCTCAGTCATCGCAACGCGAACTTCGATCGGACCACCTACCGGGTCCGGGACCTGTGGCGAGCGCGTGATGCAGGCACCACCGCGCAACCGCTGGCAATCACCATTCCGGCGCATGGCGCCGAATTCTTTCGGCTGCGGAGGAACTGAGCGGAATTCAGTGATGCCGCGCAAGCACCGATGAACAGAGTGCAGCGAGTGTCTCTAGAGAATGGATGATCGTCCTCCCTGAATCGGAACTCCTGAATGTCACGCATTCGTCCCGCTTTCTCGACGCGTCACCGTGTTGGCGCGGTGCTCGCCGCCGTGACCAGTCTCGCAACCGCGTGCTCCGGCTTCGGCGGAGCGGCAAAGCCCGACGAGGCGCCAGCCGCTCCCAGGACCTTCATCGACTACTTCAAGCCCACGCCCATCGTTGGCTCGCTCGTGTCGGACATCTGGGGCGCTCCGGGAGTATTCCCACGAGATCCGAAAAACGGATTGGAAGACAGCACCATGAAACAGTGGTGCTACTGGGACGGGCAGATCATCAAGGGTCCCGACGGAAAGTTCCACATGTTCGCCAGCCGCTGGGACCAGGCAAAGGGGCACAACGGCTGGTTCGGATCGGTGGCCGTGCATGCCGTCGCCGACAAGGTCACGGGACCGTACGTCGACAAGGGCATGCTCTGGCCAGACAATCAGGGCGGCAAGGGACACAACGTTACAGCGTTGGTTCTTCCGGATGGTCGATACGCGGTGGTCGTAAGCGAGACTCGGCCAGGCGACGTGTTCGTCTCGAAATCACTGGACGGCCCTTGGGAGTATCTCGGCGCCATCAAGGTTGCGGACAACGAGTTCTTCAAGCCGGTGCGCATGTCCAACCTGAGCATCATGGTGCGCCCGGATGGCGACTACATGATCGTGCCCCGGTCGGGCGCCATCTGGATCAGCAAGAGCGGCATCCTGGGGCCATACGTGGTGCAAGGGCCGAGCGTATATCCGGGTGTGGCGAGCCTGCCGTTGCGAAACCTCGAAGATCCGGTGGTGTGGCACAGCGGCGGGCTCTATCACATTGTCGTGAACGGCTGGAGCGACCGAAAGGCCTATCACATCACCTCCGTCGATGGCATCACGAATTGGAAACTGAGAGGCCTGGCCTACGATCCGAAGACCGACTTCGTTCGCTACACCAACGGCGTCGTGAATCACTGGGACAAGCTCGAACGGCCCGGTGTGCTCATCGAGAACGGCCACGTCACCGCCCTCACGCTCGCGGTCCTCGACGTCGAGAAGAACATGGAGCGCGGGAATGACACACATGGCAGCAAGGTCATCGTGATACCATTCGACGGAGCGGCGCTCGATCGGGATCTCCAGAAAAGCTCTTCCGCGGCTGCGAGCACGAAGCCTGACTGATTTCATGAGCGACGCCGTTCGATGTTGAAGACCCTCTCTGTCTGCGCGTTCGCCGCTGCGTCCGCATCCGCGCAATCCGGTCCGCCGGCGACGCCGCAGATCGTCGCTCGCGCCATTGCCGCAACACCAGTGAACCGACGTCTGCGCAGCAATGCACCAGCTTCTCGACGAGCGGGTTCAATGATGCTCGCGTGCCTCGCGCTGGCCGTGCATCCGAGCGTCAGCGCGGCGCAGACGTTGGCGGAAGGGATACGCTTGAATCAAGTGGGATTCCTGCCGCTGGCGCCCAAGGTTGCCGTCGTCGTTGGAGACACGCCGTCCGAGTTTTCGGTCGTAACGTGGCCCGAAGGAGTCGTCGTGTTGCGCGCTCAACTGTCCGCGCCGGTGATGTGGCCCTTGTCAGGCGAGGTCGCGCGTCGTGCCGATTTCAGTGGAGTTGTACGGCCGGGCAGCTACGCACTCGTCGTGCCAGGGGCGGGAACGTCGTATCCGTTCCAGATTGGTGCATCGGTGGTGAAGGAGATCGCCCTCGGTGCGACAAAGGCATTCTATTACCAGCGCAGCGGCATTGCCCTGCCCGCCGAGTTTGCCGGCCGCTGGGCGCGCGCCGAGGGCCATCCTGATACGGTCGTCATCGTGCATCCGTCCGCGGCGAGCGCCGCACGGCCGGCCGGGACGCGCATTTCCGCGCCGCGCGGCTGGTATGACGCCGGCGACTACAACAAGTACGTCGTGAACTCGGGAATCACCACGTACACGCTCCTGCTCCTCGCGGAGCAGTTTCCTCGCTATGCCGACGCGCTGAGCACGAACATACCCGAGACGGGAAATGAACTGCCGGACGTGTTCAACGAGGCCCTGTGGAACATTCGCTGGATGCTTGCCATGCAGGACCCGTTCGACGGCGGCGTATACCACAAGCTGACGAACGCGTCCTTCGATGGCTTCATCCTGCCGGAAAAGGCGAATTCCACTCGATTCGTCGTGCAGAAAAGTACGGCGGCCACGCTCGATTTCGCCGCCGTGATGGCGCACGCCACGACGCTCGCCGCCAGATACTCCCGGCAGCTTCCGGGCTTTGCGGATTCGCTCACGCATGCCGCGCTCGCCGCATGGGGCTGGGCGCGCGCGCACCCGGATTCCATCTACGACCAGCAACGC
>JBDTMO010000299.1:0-6919 GCA_039934235.1 bacterium
CACACCAAAGGTTCCCGACGCTGGGAGTGGTGCCTGCAACTGCAGCGTGCTTGTCTCGAACATGATGCGTCGCGTTTGCGCGGCGCGCAGGCGAATCCGGATGCTCTCGGGATCAGGACGACGTTCCGGATCGATGGAGCACTCGAGGTCCACTTCGACGCGTCCGCCTGCTTCGACTGGATCCTGATGCACCACCATGCGCTGGATCGTCACGGCAGCCGTCGCGTTGACAGGCTTTCGCACGAGTGCTTCATCGCCGTGCAGGTACGCGGTGATGCACTCTCGTGGCGTGCCGGCATGGATGACGCGCCCGCGATCGAGCAGGATTGCCTGGGTGCACAACTCCGCAACGGCCTCGAGCTGATGCGACACCATGACCACTGGAATCTCCTGGCGCACGAGTTCGCTCGCGCGGGCGTACGCTTTCGCCTGGAAGGCGGCATCACCGACTGACAGCACTTCGTCGATGAGCAGCACTTCGGGCTCGAGATGCGCCGCGACGGCGAAGCCGAGTCGCGCTTGCATGCCTGTGGAGTAGCGCTTTACAGGCGTGTCGATGAATGGCGCGAGATCCGCAAACGCCACAATCTGGTCGAACTTTCTGGCGATCTCGCGACGGGGCATCCCCATGATCACCCCCTGCAGGTACACGTTCTCGCGCCCTGTGAGATCAGGATGAAAACCGGCCGCAACTTCGATGAGCGCGCCAACGCGTCCCGTCAGGCGACACTCGCCCGCCGTGGGGTGCATGATGCGCGTCAGGAGCTTGAGCACTGTGGACTTGCCCGCTCCATTGGGGCCGATGATTCCCAACGCTTCGCCCGGCCGCACCTGAAAATTCACGTCGGACAGCGCCCAGAATTCGTTGGCGGTCAACGGGTCGGTTGCCGCAGCGCGACGCAGCCGGTTGCCAATCAGCGCCGGAATGGCGTCGCGCAGGCGACTGTGCACTTCGCCCATCTTGAATTTCTTCCAGACATGGACGAACTCGACCGGCGCGCTCATGCACACCTCATACGTACTCGGCGAACGCCATTTCGGCGCGCTGAAACACCACCGCCGCAGCGATGGTGCCCCCGATGGCCCAGAGCGCTGACCACGCCAGCAGCCATGGGCTCCAGCCAATCGCGCCAGACGCCCCAGGCGCACTGACCGCAAGGTTGGACCCTTCGGTGATTACCCGGCGCATACCCTCGAGCACGGGGCCCAGCGGGTTGAACATCAGCATCCTGCTGCCACGCGGGCCAAACGTGTCGGCGTTGAAGAACACGGGTGTAAAGAAGATTCCGAAACTGATGATCATCTGCACCACGTGCTTCGCGTCGCGGTAAAACACGTTGGCGCAGCTCGCGAGGAGCGTAATCCCGATCGTCAACCCGATGAGCAGGAACACCAGCAGGGGTAGCCAGAGAAGCGCCGCTGTAAACTTCGCTCCGAAGAACGGCAGGATCAGGATGAGTGCGGCGGCTCCGATGGAGCTATCGATGATCTGCGTGGCCACTGCAGACAGAGGCAACGCCTGTCGCGGGAAATACACCTTTGTAACGAGGGCATAGTTCGCGGTAATGCTCGCGGTGCCAAAGGAGAGCGCGCCCGAAAAGAAGGACCAGCCCAGCGCCTTGATCGCGATGCCTCCCACTTCCTCAGCCTTGAGGGGATAGCCGCTCATGTAACTGATTCCAATGCGGATCACCCAGCCAGAGAGCGCGACCACCAAGGGTGTGAGCACTGCCCAGACCACTCCCATCACCGCTTGCGTGTACCGAATGCGTAAATCCCGCCGGGTCAACTCGACGAGCAACTCACGGTACTGAAACAGATGGCGAACGACGTCCAGAAGCTCCGTCCGCACCGGGCGTGGCTTGGCTTGTGGAGGAGGCACATCCGCGATGTGGGGCGTGCTGTCGGGCTGCGTTGCGGGATATGCGCTCACAAAGCTCTGCTATGATGCTGTGATTGTTCGCTGCTGCGAGTGGCCGCCGAGCTGGTATCGCTTTCAGGCTGGCCGGGACAGAGGGGGGGATTCCGCAATGTCAGCGACGCCAGACGTGCACGCAAGTGGCCGTACGGAGAGGACGATGAAACGCCCGGAACGCCACGATTTCCGCTCTCGGAATTGTCCGTCAGTTGAATAGATTGGTCGCCATGAGGGAACGCGGCTTGATCGTCAATCGGGGACGCGGGTTCGGGTGTCGCCCTGCACACGCGCGTGCAGAGCGTTCGTGAATCATCTTATCCTGTGCCGGGAGTATGCGCCCGCACCGTATCCGCCGGGAGGAATCGGCACGTACGTGCGCCACATCGCGGCCCTCCTGGCCGGCGCTGGTGATACGGTTCACGTAATCGCCCAACGGTGGTACGGTGCGCCGTTGCCGCTTGAGACGTTATGCGACGGACGATTGCATATTCATCGCGTTGCGCTCGACGAATCGCTCGCGCCGCCGGAAGAGGCGGAGGATGAGGTGGAACGGCTCGGCGCGCTCGCGCGCTCGAGTAGTCCCGCGCAAGTGTTTTCCTGGCAAGCCATGCGGCTTGCGGAATGGCTCGTCGGGCAGCAGCCCATCGACCTGATCGAAGCGCAGGAGTGGGAAGCGCCGCTTTACTACTTTCAGCTCAGACGGGCGCTCGGGCGCGGGCCAAAATCGCAACCGCCTTGTCTCGTGCACCTCCACTCGCCGACCGAAGTCATTTTTCGGCATAACGAGTGGGACCCCACGCTGACCGACTTCCTTCCTACCAAGCGGCTCGAGGATTTCACCATACTCTCCGCCGACGCGCTCGCTTGCCCGAGCGCGTATTTGGCGCGACAGGTCGAAGAGCAGTTCAGCCTACCCCATGGCTACGTCAACGTCGTGCGTTATCCGGTCGGCGACAATGATGTCATCGAGCGGAGCGCGAGCGTCTGGGCGGGCAACAAGATTACGTACGTCGGCCGTCTGGAACTGCGCAAAGGCATCATCGAGTGGATCGACGCGGCGGCGGAGGTCGCGCGGAAGAATCCTACTGCGCACTTCGAGCTGTTTGGCGCCGATACGTCCGAAGATGGTGGCGCCGGATTATTCGTGCGTTCCCGCTTGATGGCGCGCATTCCCGCACCCGTTCGCGAGCGGTTCGCCTTCCGGGGCAGCCAGCCGTCGGCCGTACTCCGCGAAGCACTCGCCAACTCCTGTGCGGCCGTGGTTCCGGCGCGCTGGGAGAACTTGCCGTACAGCTGCATGGAGTCGATGGCCAGCGGGCTCCCTGTCCTGGCCTCGCCGACCGGTGGAATGAAGGAGCTGGTGCGCGACGGAGTTTCAGGGTGGATCGCGCGCGACTCCACGAGTGCAGGGCTTGCCGACGCGCTGCGCCGGCTGCTGGAAACGCCACCGCAACGGCGGGCGGAGATGGGCGCGCAAGCCGCTGCGGATGTTCGTCTCGAGTGCTCGAACCAGAAGGTCCTCGCCGATCACCTGACACTGCGCGCGATGGTGATGACGCGTGGCGTGGTTCGCTCCAATCGCCTTCCCGTGGCGAGCGCCCCAGGCGCTTCGTCCGGAGCGAGCGCTGGTATTGGGGTCGTCGTCCTGTGTGGAGCGGACGATGATGGCATTGGGCCATGCCTGAGCAGTCTGAGACAGCAAACGCACGCACCCGTGGCGCTGGTCGCTGTGGTGCCGGCCGCCAACCGGGGCGTGCGATCGGCCATCGCGGCACTCGGACCTGCTGAGCTCGTCCACATTGTCGAAACCACGGGTAACCTGCGGGCTGACATGCTGGCTGGTCGGCAGGCATTGCTTGCCATCGCACCCGAGCTGGCGGGCCTCGCCTTTCTTTACCATGGCGATTACGCGTCATCCGTGTATCTTGGCGTCGCGGCATCGGTGCTGCAGGATTACCCGCACGTAGGGATCGTCTCCTCCTGGTGGCGAGAGAGCGCTGATGAGGACCCGCAAATCCGCCCAACTCCCGCGATGCCATACCAATGGCTCGCGAACGACGTAGGGCCGCACGCCGTCTTCCGCACAGGCGCACTTCGCGTCCACACCCTCAGCCCGACCTCCGACGATGGAGATCCGATGTGGCACGTCGCTAACGAGCTAGTCCTCGCTGGCTGGGGGAGCGTCACGTTCCCGGAGGTACTCGTCGAGACCTCCAGGGCGCCGAGTCCAAAACTCGGGCTATCATCCGAAGGTCGCGCTCGTGCCCATCGGTACCTCGAGGGCGCCGGCGCGGCTATCGCGTGGTACTTCGAACCGAACCTGGCCCGTGCGCGCGAATTGAACGCCGCTCGGCCCCGCTACTCGTTGTCCGCGGACGCGTTTGCGAAGCAGCACACGTCGCCGCTGCAGTGGTTCCTCCGTGCGCCACTGCGCGAAAAACTCCACATGATCTCGCGCGCGGCGCAAAATCCGGCACAGACCGCGCGGTGGGTCGGATGGCGGGTGCGCTGATGACGCCGCGCCTCGTCTCCATCATCCTGCCGGTGTTCAACGGAGAGGCACACCTCCGCGAGGCCCTGCAAGCCGCCCTGGGCCAGACGTACCCGAATATCGAGGTCATCGTCGTCGACGACGGTTCGAATGATCGCTCCGCGGCCATCGTCAACGAGTTGGCGCGGCAAGATCACCGCATTCGCATGGTAAGCCAGTCCAACAAGGGAGTGGCGGCCGCTCGAAATACCGCAATTGCGAATGCAAAGGGCGACTTTATCGCGCCGCTCGACGCAGATGACATATGGGACCGGCGCAAGATCGAGCTGCAGATGGCGCAGATGGCGCCGGCCGGGCGGTCCGTGCCTGGCTTTGTGTATTGCTGGTGGGCCTGGATTGGCCTGCATGGCGATGTGCTCGACGTGTCGCCCAGTTGGGAGATTGAAGGGCACGTGGTAGAGCAGTTGCTCGAAGTGAATTTCACCGGCAATGCAAGCGTCCCGCTGTTCCGGCGAGACTGCATCGAGGAAGTTGGGGGGTACAGCACTCGGCTGCGCGAACAGGGCGGTGAAGGCTGCGAAGATTGGGATCTCGCCATACGCATTGCCGAACGATATGAAGTGGCGGTGGTGCCGAAGGTCCTGGTGGCCTACCGGAGGCGCGCCGACGGAATGTCCAACGCGCCGGACAGAATGCAGCGCTCGCAGGTGCTGTTGATCGAGGGGCTGCGTGCCCGGCAGCCAGAACTGGCGGACCGTGTGGAGCAGCGGTCGCGCGCCCAGCTCGCACTGCATCTCGCGGGCGTGTCGTTCTGGTCTGGCAACTATGCGCGCGCCATTCGCTCGGGTGTCACGGCGCTGCGTTCGGGAGTGGGATTCGAGGTGCTTCCCTTTCTACCGCGAATCTTCCTGCGCAAGCTGCTCAAGAATCACGCGCCGCCAAATGTGTGCATCGCAGACGGAGACTTTTCCGCATGCGAATTTCCGCATGCGCTCATTCCGTACGACAGGATTTACGCGCGTCGCCATGCCGGCTTCATGCCGAGAGGCCGAAAGCGTGGCAGTTAGGGCGCAGCGGACAGGTTTCCGATACCAGTGAGCGACGAGCGCATCGCCATACTCCTGAAGTCGCGGGCGTGGCAGATCAGTGCGGTTGTCCTCAGCGTATTGCTCGTCGCCGGCTTCCACTGGCAGAGCGATGGGCTGTGGTTTCAGGGCGATGCACCGCGTCACGCGACGAGTGGTCTGTTCTGGATGGACCTCCTGCGCGCGATGCCGCGCGACCCGATGGAGTACGCGCTGCGGTATTACGCGCGCTATCCAGTGATCAACCCGCTCACCTACCCTCCCCTCGTCTACATCATCGAAGGGATCGGCTTCGCGGTCTTCGGACCTTCGCCGCAGGTGGCGAAATGTATCGTCCTGCTATTTGCCCTCATGGCAGGGCTGTACACGATGTCCTGGGCGCGCCGCTGGTTGAGCCCTGGCGCTGGATGGGCTGGCGCCTTTCTGGCCTTTCTGCCGACGATTGTCATCTGGTCAAACAGCATCATGCTCAACGTGCCTGCGGCCGCATTCGGCATTGCCTTCCTGTATCACGGACGGCGCTGGATGGAGACGATGCACGCAAGGCAACTCGCGCTCACGCTCCTGTTCCTGACGGCAGTGCTGCTGACGTATTTCCAGGGCGCGGTCGTGGTGTTCGTTCTCGTGGCGTGGGCAATCCTGCGGAACAGGCACTCGCTACGAGGCAAGGGAGCGTTGTGGATTGTGGCGGGTGCGCTGGTCGCTGTGCTACCGCTTGCCGCGGCGCTTGTCATCGCACCCGTGCAGACGAGCAGGCACCTGCCGAACCTGACGCGGCTCAAGCACCTGGGACCGTGGCTGTATTACTGGTTCAGGATTCATCGGCTGGTCAGCATGCCGATTTTCTGGCTCGGCGTGGCCGGATGCGTTACCGCACTGACATCCCGAAGATGGCGCGCCGAGGGGACGTACATCGTCATCTGGATCTCGGTAATCGTGATGACGTTTACGATGCTGCCAGCGAAGGACACGCGGTACGTGATGGCCGTCGCGCCCGCGTTCATCCTTGCGGTGGCGATTGGGCTGCTGGCGCTGGCTGACATCACACGTCCGCTCCGACCGCGAATGCAGGCAGTCGGGCTGACGACGTGCTTCGCGCTCGGTGTCTGGTCGCAGGCACGCGTCCATGTCGATCAGGTGTCCGGCTTTCGCGAGATCGCGGCGTACCTCAAGACGAATGGGCCCACTGACGCTGTGCTGTACGATGGAGAGCATGGTGGCCTGTTCGGTTTTTCGGTGCGAGTGCAGGATCCGCAGTTCAAGCGACGCGTCGCCCTGGGGGAGAAGCTTCTGTACAGCTACGGCCCCACGACAAGCTTCGAATGGGTGCAGACCTCGAACGTCGCGACCACGGAGGACGTCGTGAATCTCCTGCGGCGTTCCGGATGCAGATGGGTTGCGGTGGAGCTCGGGGTGGACATGCGG
>JBDTMO010000300.1:0-6918 GCA_039934235.1 bacterium
CGGAGGTGACCATAAGCGAAAGCGGTACGGTGATCCTCAAGAACGGCGTCGCCGCGGGGAGCGCGCCGGGCGTCACGTTCGATCGCATTGTCGGGGTCAGCCCGCAGGCATTCGTCGTCTTCGCCGTCGGTTCGGGCAGCTACGAATTCGTCTGGAACGCGCACTGACGCCGTTCCGACAGGGCGAAAGTGCAGCCAGATGTTCGTATCGAGAAAGAGATAGAGGATGTCTCGGCGCCGAACCGCCGCCGCCTGTGCGACAAACGAAGACCGCCCCTTTCGGGGCGGCTCGTAAGTCGTTGTCCTATATGGTCGGGGCGGCCGGATTTGAACCGGCGACCTCCTGCTCCCGAAGGTGGAGGTGGATAGGCTCATCCGCGCTAAGTCGCAGTATAATTGGAAGTTACAACTCCTGCCAACAGCAGCCTCGACAACGGAATTGGCGTTTTTGGCGGCCTTTGTGGCCCCGGTGGCCCCAAAGCGCTAAGGCGCACCGCGGTTGCGGCGACATCCCCATATGTAGGCCGCGGGGACGAGAGGCGCCAATGGCGCCGCAGCGCTTTGGCGCAAGCCTCTGGGATCGCGTCGCCCTTTACTGCACTGACACACTCGCTTTGGCCAACACCCTGCCGGTTGGATCGATGGTTCTGAGCACGTAGGTGCCCATCGGTAGCATCAGGTCCCGCAGGATGGATGCATCGTCCAGCAGCACTTGATCAACCGGAATCGCTGTCGTCGGCTCGGTGGGACGATATGCCTGCACGAGACGAAGGCCCTTTCCTGCTCCCAATGCGGGCGGGATTGCCAGGCGCCTTCGCCCCAGCACCCTCTCCAGCCAATCGGGACGGCCGCCAATGAGCGTAGTTCGCGGCCAGAACACGTATGCATCGAATGAGGCATCACCGAGCGTTCGCCGGGTCGTACTATCGACGAAGATGGTCGGCACTGTCACGAGGCCGTGAGCCGTCGCGTAACGGTACTGCGGGTCCTCTTCTTCCGACGTGAGCCGCTCCCCCATGCGAACCGCAAAGATCGTGAACGGGTCGATGCCCGTGATGCGCTTGAGTACCGAGGCCATCGGCGTCCACCCATCGGATGACGTCGCTTCGCTCACGTGGGCGCGACCCGCGAAGATGATGACCTTAGCGAGCGAATCCGCGTCGAATATCCGCATCTTGAGCTTCTCGGCCTGGCGTCTGTCCCTGAAGCCCGCATCGCCACTCGGTGCCACACCTGCCTCGTCGTACGCGATGAGCCTGTAGCCCATGTCTACGGCAACTCGCACGGCGTTCGCGTATACCGGATCGCGCAGATACACGCCGGATGCGAACGACGCAAAGCGGAACGTCGGCGCCATGACCGAATCGGAAAACGCCTCTGCAGCAAGATATCGATAGCCCAAGGTCCACAGCCGACGTAGCATGGGCTCGTACAGCGATCGGGTCTGTGGCAGATGATGCTCCTCTCCCCAAATCACCACACGCGTGAGCGCCGCTTCGCGTGCGATGACGTCAAGCGCGTTCTCCGCCGTGTGTCCGCGCGGGATCGCAGCCTCGCCAGGCGGAAAGGTCCGTCGCAACTGGGCGACGCGGCTCATTGCTCTCACTCCTGCGTCCGGCACACCCATGAACTCCTCGTTCATTAGGCGAACCTGCAGGAATATCTCGGCGAGCTGCGCCGATGCGGTGTACTCGGGCTCGAGTGCGAGCAAACGCGCGTACCCCGCCAGTGCGTTGCCCTCCCTTGCCTCCTCCACCCCAACGAGTGTCGGAAACGTTAGCGATTGGGCTTTCGCCGTGTTGACGGAGACAGCACAGACGAGCACCATGATCGCGATGCCATTCAGAATAGTCCCATCACGAAGGGACCATGATGAGGCTGAGTCGTCGGTCATTTTTTGTGAGTTGTGATTATGCATTCCGATGAGCGGTAGTGCGGTCGTAGCGTTGGCGGAGGGGCCGGGGCTCAGCCCAACGCGTGTTGCGTGTACTTCGTCCACTCGCGATTGCCTTTCGACGATGAAGTCACGAACGACACCTTGGTTCACCACACTAGTGTGATCGCTCACGCGGTCATGATCCCGCACGCACTTTGATGGAATCGATACGCCAACTGATGCCGCCGAGTGAATCGCGGATGTATAGCATTACCGGGTAAGGTTTGGCCGGATCCCAACCCCACGGCGTGCACACGTGATCGAGTCGGTGGCTCACGGGCGGAGGAGTGATGTTTTCCAGGTGTATGGAGTCCGCCTCACACGAGAATCCGATCCAGAGCGTAGGGTCGGGAGCGCGAGAAGTATCTCGCGCGTCACGCGCATACAACGCCACCGACTCGTCGCGCCCTGCTTCGCGTGGGTGCAGCAAGGCAACCGATGGGTCGATGCGCGGACGCGCGAGCTCGACGCAGTTCCTGGGCGTCGTTGTGACAGAATCGGCATACCGGCACGCGGGGATCACCGCATCTGATGGCGTTGCGGCGCGATCGCTGCGCGTACGGTAGACCGGCCCCTCGTCGCGCAGCAGGTAACTGTTGACGGCGGTAACACCATACGTGACTGGACGGGCTTCAATAGCGAAGTGCTCCACAGCGCCACTCGTGCTCCGCTCCGGCCGGTATGCAAGACGATGACCCTCGTAGATAAACGTGTCGCCTTCCCCTTCATGCGAGACATCGCTCGTGTGCTGGCAACCCATGAGCAGCTCGAGCTGGCCGCGCTTGCTGCCAATGCGCAACAGCGCATCCATCCGTTCCGGAAACGCGCTCGGCTGGCCGCGATGCCTGTCGAAGAGGGCGCAATTGCGCAGCCATGCGATGCGCCGCATCGTGCGCTCTATCCCATTGGGAAGCGCAAGTGTGTCCGCGCCTTCCCCGGCCGAGAAGGTGGACATGGTTCCGCTCGTATCGCCGCTAGCGCGAATGTCGGCTCCGTCGGCGACGCTTGTATGCCCATAGACGGCAAACGACGGGATTGTGCCAGAGCTGGTCGTGGCCTCGGCGACATAACGGACGTTCATCTGACGCGCCTCGACGAGGGCCTTACTGTCCAGGCACTTCAAGCCGCCGGGCCCAAGGTCGTCGAGCGTTGCTGGATATCCATTGTCGGGATTTTGCTCCGCGTATTCAATCGCGCAGGCTTGCACGTGCGTCAACGCGTGTGACAGCCTCGTATCACGGCTTCCGTATTGGAGGTTGGCGCCGATGCCGATCGCCGTCATGACGACGCCGGCCAATAGTCCGCAGGCGGTATCCATCGCGACGGCGGCGGCGAACCCGAGTACAAGCGCACCGGGTGCGGACATGCCGAACTCGCGCACCGCCAGCACGATGACGAAGATCGCGACGACAAGATTCGGTAGTACCAGAATCGCGACAAACTTGACGATGCCCTCCGCGTCGCCCGGATTCCATGCGCCGAGGAACGTCAGGCTTCCCAGGGAGAGAGCTCCGAGCGCGCTAACGATGCTCACGCCCGCCGCGAGACTTACCGATTGCCTCGCAGGCCGCAGAAGTACGAACACGGCCGCGATCACGGTGGGGAGTGCGAGCGCGATGGTACCTGCGATTACTGGCAGTCGAAAGCTCTGGTACTCGGACCAGAACAGGTATGCCACTACGCTGTTGAACAGCCCCGTCGTAAGCAGTAGTACGGCAATCACCCTACCTGAACGAGATGTCATGAGTGAGCCCTGTCCTCCCTAAGGATAATTTCGGCCTGGCAGTCGCACGAAGGTGATCGTCATATGAAATCCCAGAACGGCTTGACGTACGGTATCGCTGAGGAATGCGAAGCGCCCGCCGAGCCCCTCTACGCGAAGCTGACCGCTGTCCCATGCCGCGAAGACGCGATTGTCCGTGCTTGAGTGGAGGTGCGATGCATAGGTCTGTCAGGCTGGTAAGTCATGGAAACCACGTGTGCGGCAGACGAGATACGAATGCCACCAGTCAGGCTAGAGTCCGAGCACTTCGATGGCTCGATTGATCGTCAGGCTCGCACTTGGCTGATTCTCGGACGGCGCCCGACAGCGCTTGCCCGGGCACGTGCCGGCTCAGTGAACGGTGCACCGAACGTGGCGGCGCAGACAAATAGGGCCTGAGCCTCAGGATTCACGCGTAGCTGCGTGCGCCTGGCCTGCATCCGCGTGTTCGTGAGCCCTGCAAGCAGCGCGTTATCGTCTACCTTCATGAAGTGCTCAGTACCTTCCATCGTAGCGAGCCTCGCTGTCGCCAACGCCCTTGATGAGCATCCAGAGCGTAAACCCGAGTTCTCCCGCCGCTTGCGGCAGAATCGTGACGTTGTTGACGATGCCGGAGTAGGCCGGCAAGAAGAAGTATGTGATTGAGTTGATCACGTACGACCATCCCGCGACAAGCACCAGCACGCCAAGCCACCGAGGAAGAAACCCTGAGCGATTGATGAGAGTACCGAGTGGCAGGAGCCAGAGGCCCCAGTACATCGTAGCAACATGAATCGACTGGCTCCGTAGACTCCACGACGCAAGCGTAAGCGCGTTCAGCTGGTCCACGGTGAATGCCGAGAGGGACTGCGAGCCACTCGTGAATACGATCGGGGCCGCCAGCGCCACAGTTGACACCACTCCGATGGCGACCATCCCGAATACAAAGCCAACCATCAGCCGTGCCTGCCCACGATCCACGTCTTTGAATAGCTCGTAGAGCACCATGCCGAGCCAAATGGCGAACACTCCGCAAATAAGCTCGGCGAAAACACCGCTGCGATAGAGCATAGGCGACGCCGCGATGCGGGCCGCGGTGGCTGCGGCTTCGCCATGAACCAGGAAAGTGCTAGGCATATAGACGAGCGCGAAGGCTCCGGGAAGTCCCATAAGGAGGTACAGCGTTCCCGAGAGCCGAGCCAGTGACTGGCGAGACATATGCTATTCCTCCATGCCAGCGAGAGCCATCTTAGCATCCTTATTATCCGGATTTACGAGCAGCGCTATCCGATACTCGGCAGTCGCGCGAGCACGATCCCCGTTCTTGTCGAGCGCCACGGCGAGAAAGTGGTGTGCGAGAGAAACGCGGACACGCGGCGCATCCTGGCTCAACACCTTGATCTGTCGCTCGTACATCGCAATTGCGTCGCGCCAGCGCTCACGTCGACGATAGAATGCACCTGCTGCGCTGTACGCTGCATCGCTATCCGGCTTGGTCGTAATGGCGGCCAGAAAGGCGCGCTCAGCGCTTACGAAGTCATTGGCGTGCTCCTCGATAAGGCCCGTTGCCATGCGGCCCCGCATGGCGTTCGTCTTCGTGAGTTCAGTAGCATGATCGCGGGCCGCTGCCACGCTTCCGCCCATCATTCCCGGCGCCTGCAGGTGAAACTGCACGAGCGCATACCGCGCCTCAACCAGTGTGGGATCAAGCGCGACGGACCTATCAAGTTCCGTCTTCACTCTTCTGACGAATGACGCGGCGCGCAGCATCCCCGCCTTTTGCCCCTCGGCACGAAGTGCTAGCCCAAGCCCCAGATGGTGCTGTGCGCTATGCTCATTGATGGCGGTAGCTTTCTCCATCCACTCCACGGAACCGGCCGAACTGTCTTTCTCGAGGAGGATGCGGCCGATGCAGTGCATCGCAGCGTCATCCATGGGCGCCCGGCTGAGTTGTGCATCGGCCTGCGCCCGGGCGGCGGTGAAGTTGCGCTCTCCCACCATGCGCTGGACAGCGGGAGAGCATTGAGCATGCAGGGACGCGGTGGCAGCACACACTGTAAGGGCAAACAGCACTAGGGCGGAGTGCTTCATTTGGTTCCAGGGGTAAATGGGTTATTCCTTCTTGTCTACCCCTACGAGAGATGGAAACCTGCAGATGCAACCTGCCGTACCATAAACATGACATTGCGTTGCAAGGTAGGATGTCGCTATGCGTGAACCGACAATCTCGGCTGTCAGCGTTCGGGCGCTTCTTGAACTGTCGGTTAAGCTGGGTGCCGAAAGACAGGCGCTCCTGGACGCGTCCCGGATAGCGCATGACGACCTTCTGGACGGCGATAATAGAATCCCGTTCGCTCGGTATGCCGCGCTCATGCGCGCCGGCCAACGGCAGGCCAATGACCCGGCGCTCGGGCTACACTACGGCGAAGCGTTCGACGTCGCGGAACTCTCCATCGGATGTGTCGTGAGCGGAATGTCGGCGACATCCATGGATGGCATCATCGGGCAGCTAAACCGCTTCGCGCGAATCGGCGCGGACGTCGAATGCGAGGGTGACGGCGACCGACTGCGCCTGTGCCGCACCGCCTCGACACTGTGGCTCATCGACGCGCGCAAGAATCCGAATGCCTTTCCCGAACATACCGAGGCGAGCTTCGCGCGGATCATTACTTCGACGAGAAACGTTGTGGGGCGCCTACCGCTCTTCACGGCCGTGGAGTTCACTCATTGGGAACCGCAGTATAGAACGGAGTACGACAGAATCTTTCAGGTGCCGGTGACGTTTGGCAGTTCGCGCAATGCCATCGGCATAAACGAGGCACTCCTCCACACCATCCCTCGGCCTGCATCGTCACCGCTGGTGGAGAAAGTGGTACGCGAGCACGCCGAGGCACTGCTTACGCACGTGAACGGCGTACGCTCCATCCGTGGACAGGTCGAAATGCTGCTCCGACCGCTACTCGAAAGCGGTAGCGGAACTGTGGAGGCTGTGGCACGGAGCATGGCCCTTAGCCGACAGACTCTTTTTCGAAGGCTGAAGGCAGAGGGCGTGACATTCGAGCAGGTCCGTGACGCAGCGAGACATCGCCTAGCGGTCTCGTACATGACCGACGGCGGCGCATCAGTGTCGCACACAGCGGCGATGCTTGGGTACAAGAGTCCGGCGTCTTTCTCTCGCGCTTTTAAGCGGTGGACGGGAGCCAGCCCGCGTGTCGTGCAGCAACGCAAACGGAATGCACCTT
>JBDTMO010000301.1:0-6907 GCA_039934235.1 bacterium
GACACGTCCCCACATCGAACTGCAGGACGAACTCAGTCGGCGTATTGGCGGCAATCACGTCCATCACGCGCTGACCGCCGGCGACCGGCTTCCACTCGATGAGATGATTGTGAAAGCCAGCGAACAAGCCATGCGGCTTGAGTTGCTCGACAGCCGTGGTGAACTGGCCGCACGCCCGCTTCCACTCCTCGAGCGTGGTCGTGCTCGGCGGCGGCGACGCGAGGATCAGGTGCCGAGCGCCCAACACTTGATTGATCTCGATGGCCTTGCCCATGGACTCCGGCGAAAATGAGTTCCACGAGTTGTGCGTCGAGAAGCAGCGAAGGCCGAGATCGTCGAGCTGGGTGCGGACGTCCTTCGCGTAGGGAATCGTCCACGCGAGATACGGCGAGTAGAACTCGACGACTTCGTAGCCGATACGCGCAACGGTGCGCAGCGTGTTCGGAAGGTCGCGTGCGAGTTCTCCACGGACGGCATAGAGCTCGATGCCGATTGGGTATTTCCTGGGCGCGATCGTCGGCGCGGTGCGTGCATACGCCGTCGAGATGGCGCTGCCGTTCAGCAGTGCGCCGGATGCGACCATTGCGGCGGTTGCGCCGAGAAAGCCCCGGCGCGACAGCTGATCTGGCGATCCGTCGTGGGGGATCGCGAAGCGAGTGGGATTCATCTCGCGATTATAGCGAGAAGAGTTGTCGTCCGCGAATCGTGAGCATATGTGCGGGTTCCGGCGCGGCAAACGGCCCGTCCAGCATGCTGGACGGGCCGTATCGTGCGAGAACTTTATGGATCGTTGCCGATCAGGTGGTCTTGCGGCGGCGGATGACTCCGATCACGCCCAGTCCCGAGGCCAGGAGCAGCAGCGATGCAGGCTCCGGGGTCGCCGTGACGACGTTGTCGAGGCGCACGTCATTGATTGCGAAGTCTTGCACTCCGCTGGTCATGCCCAGGTCGATTCGGCTGATGCCGACCGTGCTCGAGATGCCGATGAAGACGGCAGAGTCGTCCGCGTTCGAGTTCGAGAAGCCATTGACCGTATATGAGCCGAGCAGATTGTTGCTCGCATCATATGCGCTGATGGAGGCGATGAATGCCCCGAAGTAGTCATTCTGGATCTGCGTGCCGAACGCGCTGATCTGATTATTGAAGAGGAACGACATCGGGCCATTCGTCCCGCCGGCCCAGAGGAGGTTCGCGCCGTTCGCGAAGTTTCCCGCCCAGCCAATGCCCTGATCACGACGTTCGAATGGGTTGCTGGCCTGGCTTGCCGTCGCTGTGAGACCAGTGATGGTCGTGTTAATCGTGAACGGGTTGCTGACGGCGGTCGAACTGGGTCCGAGCCCTCCCCACTGGATGAACCCATCTGGTGTACCAAATGCCGCGCCCGACCCTACGAAAGTGGTCTGGCCATGCGCTGATACAGCGGTGGACGCAACCAGCGCCAACGCGGCGAGTGTGCGGGACAACCTCATGATTTCTCCGGGCAAGGGGGCGTGTGACATCGCAGTAGAGAACTGCTGCGCCCGCTAATAGCACGCCGGAGACCAATGTGCGCCAAATCACAAACAGATTTGCAAGTCGTTGTACGGCAGCAGCTTGGAGCCGCCGCGCCGCGTGGGTCTCTCGCGTACACTACTCGACAGTGTTGTGGGAATACGACGAGAACTGTTAACGCCGCGCCACATCAGTTTATGGCGCCTTTCGGCTCGCCCGTATGTATGTCTCTGTATACCCTTCCCACTCCCACGGAGTGACGGTGTCTCCGAAGAGCGTCTCGAGCAGCGGACGGAACGCGAGCTCTCCGTTGTCACTGTTCGTCAGCAGGATCATGCACGCTTGCCGCTGTTCGAAGCAGATCATGTAGTTTTGCGCGCCATCGCCGTGGCCTTCCTTGAAGAACGCCGGACCGAACGGCGTGCGCGTCAGCAGTCCCCAACCGACGCCATAGGCAAGGCCGACATCAGCGGCTTCCGTACCTGGCGCCTCGTTCAGCGCCTGCGCGAACTGGTGCAGTGTGTTGATCTGGATGAAGGGTCGCAGCATCGCTGCGCGCGTCTCCGGCTTGATGACCTTCCCCGCCAACAGCGCCGACGCGAACCGCGCGAGATCCTCGGCAGTCGTCGTCATTGAGCCCGCGCCACGCGCTGGAAAGCGCCGCGTTTGTGATAGGAAGCCTTCGTCGGCGTTGTAGCGGTCAGCAACGTTGGCTTCGAACTCCTTGCGATAGATCATGCCGGTGTGCGTCATGCCGAGCGGCGTGAAGATCGCCTCCTGCATCAATGTGTCGAGCGATACGTGCTTCGCCTGCTCGATGACGAACTGCACGAGGTTGATACCCTCGCCGGAATAACGGAACTGCGTTCCCGGCTTGAACTGCAGGTGCATCTTCTTGTCTGGCTCGATGAACGCGAAGTTGGCCAGGCCCGACGTGTGTGCCAGCAGCATGCGCGGCGTTACGGTTCGCCACGCGGAATCCCGCACGATTTCTGTCGCCGTCTCCTTGTACGGCACGTACTCGTTGAGCGGTTGTGACAGTTGTTTGGCAACGGGCACGTCGAGGTCGAACTCTCCACGTTCCACCAATTGCATCACGTAGGTCGCGAAGACGCTTTTCGTGATCGACGCCGCCCACGTCGTGGTCTCGCGATCCATCGGGAGCCCTGGCAGCTTGCGGCGGAGGCCGTATGCGGCGCTCCATACCAGTTTCCCCTGATCGACGATGGCGATCTGAGCGCCTGTCACTCCCGCGGCGGCGAGTGTCTTTTTCGCAAACGCGTCGGCGCGAGCCGTCGTGATCATCGACCCATCGAGTCGGCGGATGCTCTCCGCTGACTGCGCTCCTGCCGGATGAGACATCAGTGCGAAGGCGACGGCCGGGAGCATTCCATACTTGGCAATCTTATTTGGCATGCGTGATGTGTCGTCGTGAGCGCAACCTGTCATCCCGCACGCGCGAGGCGCGTGTCGGGATCTACCATCGCCGCGCCTTGAGCCGGCCAGCGCGGCGTATCGAGGATCCCGACGCGAGCGGTCGCTCGTGCGGGATGACAATGGCAACTGCGGCTCAGGACGACAACTTCCGTCGCCAGGTTTCACTAATGATGTGCGGCCTGCCGAGTGAAGATGATGAAGTCGGCTTTACCGCTTTGCGTTACAATCGGCGCAATGGCCGGATCCGCCACAGGCACCGCGGATACAACGGCAATCGTCCAACCGGGTTGGCGTCGCTTTACGCGAGCGACTGTACCCTGTGAGTAATCGCTGTGGAACGCCCCATCGAAGTGGACGACAATCGCATCGCGCGGCGCATCGAGCCGCGCATTCACAATCGATTCCGCCATGGTCTCGTCCTTGACGCACTGCGCGAGATAAAAGCGTTCCGCCATCGCCGTCGGCAGTGAATCGCCCGCAACGGACGGTCCGGATCCCGCCGAGTGGGATTGCATCGACTCCATGAATCGGGCGTGGTAGTCGTCGCGCGGACACTGGTTGTCGCGCGCAGCGTTCGCACGATCCTTTCCGTTGAGCGTGTCGAGCGCCGCCAGGCCTTTGCGTCCAATCGCCGACGCCAGCGTCCTCGGCACATTCGCGGCGACGACGCGCCAGTGATGGTCCTTCGCGAGCTCGATCAATCGCCGATAGTCTGTCGCGTAGCGCTCCCACGGCCGCGAGCGTGCGAGAAAGTCACGCTCGTTGATTCGTCCGGCGAGGTAATCGTCGACAACTGGCTGCACGTCACGCTCGAACATCTCGAGCGACAGCACGACGGGTCGCCCGGTCTGACCAATCGCGTCGAGCAGTTCGGCCTCGGCGCGATGGGTTTCCGGGTCGTCGTGCTGCTCACCGAAGAACACGACGTCCGCGTGCCGCAACTGCTCGATCATGGCCGCGGCGCGCGAGTCGGTGACGGACGCGGGCGTGACGATGCGAACTCCTGATGACAGCGCGCCGGAGGACGTGGGAATGGACGCGATTGCCTTGCCAATCGACGCGCACCCTCCGAGCGACAAAAAGCACATCGTGGCGAGGACTCGGCGCACGATTGATGCGACCTCTTGACGCCTGTTCATGGATTGGGACATTCAGGATACCGAAGGGTCGAACACATACTCTGGGAGGACGCAATGTATCTCGTCCGCGACATCATGTATTGCAAGCCGGGCAAGGTTCGTCTCATGGTCGAGAAATTCCTGGCCTTGGGAAAGCTCAGCGAGAAGCTCGGCATGCCGAAGATGAAAGTGATGACGGACTTCTGCGCAGAGCAATACTGGACGGTCGTGTCGGAGATGGAGGTCGCCACACTCAAGGACTTCGAAGACATGATGGCGATGCCGCAGGGTACGGCCGACGATGCGAAGCAGTTCGAGGAGCTGATGAAGGGCTACCATGACCTCGTCGATCACGGCAAGCGAGAGATCTACAAAATCGAAGGGTGAACCCTATCCTACTCAGATGTCTAACGAATCGAACGTAAGGGTCAGTTGGCGCGGCGCTCGCCGCTACGAAGTCAGCCGACCCGGTGCCGCACCCATCACCATCGACGGCAATCGAGAGGCTGGGCCCGGTCCAGTCGAGACATTGCTCGGCACACTCGCCGCGTGCTCGGGCATCGACGTCATCGACTACCTCGAGAAACGACGCACGCCTGCCGCGCGACTGGACGTGTCCGTCGCCGGGATGCGCAACGCGACGCCGCCGCGGCGGATTCTCACCGTCGTGCTTGAATTCCAGATCGACGGCGAAGGTATTGACGCAGATCACGCGGAGCGAAGCATCGCACTTGCGTTCGCCACCTATTGCTCGGTCGCGGCGACACTGGCGCTGGACGTCGAGATCTCCACGCGACTCGTCCTGAACGGCGTCACGCGCCCCGACGTTGTGCAGCGAGGTAGGCCCTGAGGCACTGACGGGCACTCTTTGGCAGCGCGGCGGGTATGTGTCCGCATGAGCCGAGTGGTGCACCTTCCAATGACGACGCGTCAGGACGCCGCATGACCCGCAACACCGATCCAGCGCCTGCTCCAATTACGCATCCAGCAAACCGCATCGATGCGGCAATCGGCGCGACGCCAGTCGTCCGGTTGCAGCGCGTGGTCGAGCCGGACATGGCGGAAATCTGGATGAAGCTCGAGGGCGCGAATCCAGGCGGGTCCATCAAGGATCGGACGGCACTCGCGATGATCGTCGATGCTGAACAGCGCGGTGGGTTGGAGCCCGGCGACACGATCGTCGAACCAACGTCCGGCAACACGGGCATCGGTCTCGCGCAGGTCGCCTCGGCGCGCGGCTACCGCCTGATTCTCTGCTTGCCGTCGTCCGCGAGTGACGAGCGGAAGCGCACGTTGCTGGCGTATGGCGCGGAGCTCGTGCTCACCGATCCCGACCGTCGCATGCTCGCCGCGATCGAAGAGGCGGAGCGAATTCGCGATACCACCGGCGCGTGGATGCCCAACCAATTCTCCAATCCGGCAAATCCGCGGACGCACTACGAGACGACAGGCCCCGAGTTATGGCAGCAGCTCGACCGGCGCATCGATGCATTCGTCTATGGCTCCGGGACGGGCGGCACAATCAGTGGTGTGGGACGATTCCTGAAGGAGCAGAATCCCGACACGCTCGTGATCGCGGTGGAACCGGCGCGCAGTCCCGTCCTGTCGGGCGGTGCGCGCGGGCAGCATCAGTTTCAGGGCATGGGTCCCGGCTTTGTGCCCGGGAACTTCGATCGCAACGTTGTGGATCGCGTGATGCGCGCGTGGGAAGAGGACGCCTTTCCCGTTGCGCGGCGTCTCGCGCGCGAGGAGGGGTTGTTCGTCGGAATGTCGACAGGTGCAATTGCGTGGGCCGCGCTGGAGGTTGCGCGCGAACTTGGACCTGAAAGGCGCGTGGCGACTATCTCGCCTGATTCCGGTGCGCGCTATCTCACCACGGCGCTCTTCGACTGACGTCTCTGTCCTCCTGAGCGAGCGCAGCGACGTGTCTGTCATCCTGAGCGAGCGCAGCGACGTGTCTGTCATCCTGAGCGAGCGCAGCGAGTCGAAGGATCTGCACATCGGTGCGGTCAGAACACTCGACGCTGCAGCCGGTTGATTGCGAACTTGGCCGTGTCAGCGACGGCCATCACCGTCATGACGCCGGCCTGCACGGGATCCGTGACGACGAGGTCCGCTGCATCGGGAACGCTGCCGGCCATGTTGAGACTCACGACGAGCAACCCTTTCGCGCGCACCTCGCGCACGGCGAGCTCGATGTCGCCACCCATGAGTGATCCCGCCAGCACCAACGCCGCGGCGCGGGGAAGGCGCGCGACGGCACGCACTGCATCTGCAAGCGGTTTCTCGCCAACGAGCGGTATGGTGTCGACAGAAATTCGCTCGCCGCGGATGTTGTGGCGATCGGCTTCCGAGATGGCGCCAATCGCAACTTGTCCCACCTGGGCACCGCCGCCCATGATGATGATGCGCTTGCCATAAATCATCTGCAGCGTTGCAACGCGCTCAACCGCATGCACCACTGGCAGCGCTCCAAGCTCATCGAGCATCGGCGTGGGATCACCAGGAAGGTCGATCTCGAAGTAGACGCTGTCGTCGCCGGGCTGCACCAGAATCTCGACGGACGAGATGTCTCCGCCATGCCTCGCAATGACTCCCGTGAGTTGATGAAGGATTCCGGAGCCAGATTCCGTTCGCACGAGCACTCCGAATCGTTCACTCATCGACGTGACCTCTTGTCTTCGTTGGATTTACTGGTGCCAGTCTTGAAAGAAACAGCAACTGCTTATCACGGATTTCGCGGAACCGCGCGGATAAACCAGAACAACGCGGTATCCGCGCTTTTCCGCGCAATCCGTGATAGGCAGTTGATGTTGATGTTGATGTTGATGTTGATGTTGATGTTGATGTTGATGTTGATG
>JBDTMO010000302.1:0-6906 GCA_039934235.1 bacterium
CGGTGCACTCGGTCTCTCTACAGGACTCGAATACGACCCCGGCATCTACTCATCGCCCGACGAAGTCATCGCGCTGGCGAAGGTCGCAGCAGACGCCGGCGGCCGATACATCAGTCACATCCGCAGCGAAGACCGCGACTTCTGGCTCGCGCTCGACGAGATCATCACCATCGGGCGCGTCAACCACATGCCCGTGCAGGTCTCACACATCAAGCTTGGCATGCGCGACCTGTGGGGGCAGGCGGATCGCGTGATCCACGTGCTCGACCGCGCGCGCGCGTCAGGCGTGCAAATCACCGCCGACATCTACCCATACCTCTACTGGCAATCGAACCTCGGCGTTCTCTATCCGCGCCGCAACTTCGCGGACAGCGTCGAAACCGACTTCATCCTCGCGCACCTCAATGCGGCGGACGACATCATCTTCAACAACTTTCCGGGTCACAGCGACTACGCCGGCAAGACACTCACGCAAGTGGCGCAGATGCGCGGCCGGCCCGCTGCGCGCACGATGATGGACCTCCTCGCCGAGCCCGGTGGTTCCGGCGCGGGCATCGTTGCGAAGGGCATGGATGACCGCGACGTCGGCATCCTCATGCAATGGCCCTTTGCGAACATCTGCAGCGATGGGCAATCGGACGGCCGTCATCCGCGCGGCTTCGGCAGCTTTGCGAAAGTGCTTGGTCCCTATGTGCGCGACCGCAAACTCTTCTCGCTGGAAGACGCCGTCCGCAAGATGACGAGCCTCGCTGCGGCGAACGTTGGTATTGCGCGTCGAGGCGCCATCGAGCCGGGCTTTTTTGCGGATCTCGTGTTGTTCGATCCGGCCACGGTCATCGACCACGCCACTTTCGAAGCGCCGCACGCGCAGGCGGCCGGCGTGCAGACGGTGTGGGTGAACGGGCAGGTCGTCTTCGATGGCGGCAAGCCGACGGGTCGCTATGCGGGACGTCCGCTGCGCCGCGAGCGAACGCCGAGGTAACCTTGCGCCGTTGTCATGCCGTTTTTCCGCGCTTCGTTGCCACGTAAAGAGTGTGCATCGGGCCGGAAGTGTCGTGTGCCCTCACGTGAAGCGCTTCGACATCGAGTCCGCGGGCGCGCAGCGCGCCAACGAACTTCGGGTCTTCAGCGACGGACCAATACACAATCGACCCACCGGCACGCAGTGCCGCGAACGTAGCCACGATGCCGCGCTCGGCGTAGAGTCGCGAGTTCTCGGACATGAGCATCCCATCGGGCCCGTTGTCCGTGTCCAGCATGATCGCGTCGAAGCCGCGCGGATTCGCGCGGAGCACGTTGCTCACGTCGTCCTGCACCACGCGGACGCGCGGATCGACCATCGCGTCGGCAGACAGGTCGTATCGCGGGTCGGCGTTCCACGCGATCACCTCTGGTACGAGCTCCGCCACCACCACCTCCGCGTCATCGCGCAACTCGCGCAGCGCGGCGCGGAGCGTGAATCCCAGCCCGAGTCCGCCAATGAGCACGCGCATCCCCGGACGCTCCCGGAGCGGAGCGCAGGCGACTTCCGCGAGACGATCCTCGGAAAGGTGGCGACGCGTTGACATGAGCTCCACGCCATCGGCGCGGATGAGATAGGCGCCGTCGTGCCGATAGAGCGCGATCAGCGTCCCGTTCGGGGTCCGCGCCTCACCCAGACGCTCGAGTGGTTTCATCGTTCAGCGAATGTCCAAAGACGAATGGTCGGCACGACGTCAACATCCACGAGCACGAGAATTTTCGCGGGAAGAATGCGTGAATGATAGCCGCCGAGTGCGGGCGGCGTCTTGCGTTCAACATGCTCGCCTCCAACTTCGATGATCACCTCCGCAACGATGCCGTCGTCCAATGCACTCACTTCTCCTGGCGTTCGCGCTTGGCGCAGCGGTCCATGCCACCGACCCATACACCCGACAGCCCGGGATCGACGCCGTTCATTACGCGTTCCAACTCGCGCTGAACGACAGCACTGATCAGATCGAGGGCACCGCCTCGGTCGACATCAGGTTTGCGGCGCGCGGCGTGACGACGTTCTGGCTCGACCTTGCGTCGCTCGCCAACGGCAAGGGCATGAGTGTGCTCAGCGTCATGTCAGGCGATGCGCCGATCACGTTCGAGCATCGTCGCGATCAACTCCACATGACGCTCACCGATGCGCCCGCACTGGATGCGCACAAGACCTTCGTCATTCGCTATCGCGGTGTGCCTGGCGCCGGTTTGTTCATTGGCAAGAACAAGTTCGGCGAGCGCGTGTTCATGGGCCTCAACTGGCCAAACCTCGCGCGGCAATGGCTCCCGATGATCGATCATCCGTCCGACAAGGCGACGTCGGAATTCATCGTCACGGCGCCATCGCGCTATCAAGTGGTCGCGAATGGCTTGCTCGTCGAAGCGACGGACTTGGGCGACGGCCGGCGACGTACGCACTGGAAGCAGTCCGTACCGATCTCCTCGTGGCTGAATGCCATTGGCGTCGCGCAATTCTCGGCGCACCATGCCGGCATGGTGAAGGGCGTGCAGTTGCAGACGTGGGCGTACCATCAGGACAGCGCACGCGGACCGGCTACCTTCGAGTTTCCGGCGCAGCGCGCGCTCGAATTCTTCAGCGAGCATATCGGACCGTATCCATACGAGAAGCTCGCCAACGTGGAGTCCGCAGGAATGGGCGGTGGGACGGAGCACGCCAGTGTCATCTTCTATGGCGAGGCGTCCGTCACTGACAAGCCGGCCACGACACTCGTGGCGCACGAGATCGCGCATCAGTGGTTCGGCGACGCGGTCACCGAATCCGACTGGGATGAGGTGTGGCTGAGCGAAGGATTCGCCACGTATTTCACGCTGCTTTACACCGAGCACTACGACGGCCGCGATGCGTTCGTGGCCGGCGTGCAGCGGAGCCGAGAGCAGGTGTTCGCGCTCGAGAAGCGGTTGCCGGGCAAGGCCGTGATTCACGACAATCTCGCGGACATGAAGGATGTCCTCAACAACCTGATCTACCAGAAGGGCGGCTGGACGCTGCACATGTTGCGCGGCCTCATCGGTACCGACGTGTTCTGGGACGGCATTCGCGATTACTACCAGCAGTACCGGGACCGCAACACGACGACCGCCGATTTCCAGCGCGTGATGGAGCAGCATTCGGGACGCGATCTCGGCTGGTTCTTCGATCAGTGGTTGAAACGCGCCGGTCACCCCGCGATCAACGGATCATGGCGGTACGACGCAGCGACGAAGCACATTGTGCTGGAGCTCGCGCAGGTTGGAGACGTCTATCGTTTGCCGCTCGACGTCGGCATCGGCGGTGAAGGCACCGCGCCAATGCGCATCGAACGTATCGAGCTCACGCAGCGAACACAGACATTCGAGATCGCGGCGGACCGTGCACCTGCGTCGCTCGCACTCGATCCCGGAACATGGACCCTTATGGAGGCCACGCTGAAGCACCAATGAAGATCACGGGCATCGACGTCTATCAGGTGGACCTTCCGCTCAAGGAAGGCGACTACAAGTGGTCGGAAGGCAAGAGCGTTGCGACGTTCGACAGCACGGTCGTCGGCGTGCATACGGACGCGGGTATCACGGGTTGGGGTGAAGTGTGTCCACTCGGGCCCGTGTACCTGCCTGCGTATGCGAACGGCGTGCGTACCGGCATCGCGGAGATTGCGCCGAAGCTCATTGGTCACGATCCCACGCAATTGCTCGCGCTCAACCGCACGATGGACTACCTGTTGAAGGGTCATCCGTACGTGAAGTCGGCCATCGACATGGCGTGCTGGGACATCACGGGCAAGGCAGCGGGCATGCCGGTGTGCCACCTGCTGGGTGGCCGCTTTGGCGATGACGTGACGCTCTATCGCGCGATCTCGCAGCGGCCCGCGGCGGAGATGGCGGAGAACATCGCGGGCTATCGCGCGGAAGGATATCGGCGCTTTCAGCTCAAGGTCGGCGGCAATCCGGATCAGGACATCGAACGTATTCGCGCCGCGCGCGCCGTCCTTCAGCCCGGCGACAAGCTCATTGCGGATGCGAACACGGGGTGGCTCATGCACGAAGCCGCGCGCGTGGTGAATGCGGTCTCCGACGTTGACGTCTACATCGAACAGCCCTGCGCGACCTACGAACAGTGTCTCGCGATCCGTCGCCGGACGCCGCTGCCGTTCGTGCTCGACGAGGTGATCGACTCAATCGAGATGATCATGCGTGGCGCGGCCGATGGCGCGATGGACGTTGTGAACCTGAAGATCAGCAAATTCGGCGGCCTCACGAAAATCAGGCAGGCCCGCGATCTCTGCGTGTCACTCGGCATCGCAATGACGCTCGAGGATAGCTGGGGCGGTGACATCATCACGGCGGCCATCGCGCACCTCGCCCACAGCACGCCACCGGATTTCCAGTTTACGGCGACGGATTTCAACAGCTACGTCACGGTGTCCATTGCCGAGGGTGCGCCGCAACGAGTGAATGGACGAATGGCTGCGTCGCTAACGCCCGGCCTCGGCATCGAGCCGAAGATGGACGTGCTTGGCGATCCGGTGGGTCAGTACAACTAACCGTTGGGCTAAGGATGTCAGGCGACGCCCGCCCGCTTCATCACCGCGGTAGTGGCCTCGAGGGCGATACGCGCACTTTCCTCCGGCGGCATGCCGGCGGGAATGCGCGGGCCAATCGTTTCAGGCGATACACCACCTTGATAGCCGATTGCCTTGAGGGCGTGGAAGAATCCCATGAGGTCGATCACGCCTTCACCCGTCAGCAGGCGCATGTCGTCGCGTACCTCCAGGGCGGGCATGACTCGCGCGTCGGACACGTGGACGTGGAGGATGCGTGATACCTTCGCGGCGCGGATGTCGGCGACAGTGCCGCCCGAGAGATACCAGTGCCATGCGTCCAGCGTCATGCCGACGTTGGGCCCGGACGCCTCGCAGAGCGCATGCGTCTCGGGCAGCGTCCACACGAAGCCCACGGGCATTGCTGCCTGAGGATCGCGCGGCATGCGGAACACGAGCGGCCCCAGGAACTCGAGGCTGAGGCGCACATCATGCTCCGCCAGCACGGCAGCGATCGCCGAGAACCGCCGCTGCACGAAGGTCCAACGTTCGGCTTTTGGCTGTCCGTTTGGGGTTGTGGGTGGCAGCACGAAGTGGAAGCGACTGCATCCGATTGCCTGACTGAACGCCGCGTCCTCCGCGAGCTTCGGCAACTGCGCGTTGAACGCAGCGTCGTCCGGCACCAGCGGTCCCTGCATCGGCAGGTTGACGATGGTCGGGACGATGGCGAGTTCCGCGAGTAGCGCCCTTGTTGCGTCGACGCCGGCCGTCTTCGCCGGCCCGAACGCCCAATCGATGCCCTTGTAACCGACGCGCGCCGCGAGCCGTGCCTGTTCGGGCCAGCCAACGTTGCGCGCAACCGCCCATGGCGGCAGCGACAGAAACATCCCGGTCGGCTCGCTCCGCGTCGCGCGAGATTGCACGCGCGGCAGGGTGAGTGCGGTGGCGCCAACCGCCATGCGCGCGAGGAACGTGCGTCGATCGATCATAGCGGGCCGTCCGTGAGTTTTTGCACGATCGTTCCAGTGGTCGCCGCAGCGCCGTTTTCGTTGATGACGTGCATGATGCTGCCTTTGCCTCCGCCGAGTGACACGGTGACCATGTCGTGGAATCGCACGTTGGCCCCGATGGGCGCTTCGAACGCACGATCCGCAACGACGGTCGGATTCTTGTTGAAGAAACAGTAGCTGCCAAGTCCCCACGCTTCGTGGCTCGTCACGGACGCGCCCACTTGGTATGCCGCGAATCCCTTCGTCGTCCCGTTCATCCATTCGCCTTGATCGGGTACGTCGTACGGCATCTCGTTCTGGTAGAAGTAGGTCCGTCCGCCGTTTCCGTACCACCGCACCTGATGCCCCTGGTAGTGTTCGACGAACAGACCATACATCGTCACGCCGTTGCCGTTTACGACCAGGCCATTCTCCGCGGTATTCGACGTCCAGCCGACACCATTACCGTGATCGGCACGCCAGAGCCAGAGGTGGTCGCCGATGACGTTGTTGCTGTTGATCACAACCGACTGCGCGGCCTTGCCGACACCAGCACCACCCACGCGAACGAAGACGTCAGTCAGGTGTGTCGGGTTGGACGCATGAGCGGCCGACGAACCGGGCGCGCCGACCTGGACGAGAATCGGCGAATTGGTCGGGCCGGCTTCGATGAGAATACCCGCGACGATCACTCCGTCGACATCATCCACCATGATTGCGCTCGAACCGTTGTCGGCGACGAGCGTCGCCAGCCCCAGGCCTAAGACGATCGCATTCGGGCGTGTTACGTGCAGCGGTGCGTCCACATGGTAGATGCCCGGAGTGATGATGAGGTTCTTGTTGCGCGCGAGGGCCGCATTCATCGTCGCGACCGAGCTGCCAGGCTTGATGATGACGAAGTCGCTCAGCGGACGCGAAGCGCCCTGTGCCTTACCGCCGCTCCATGTGGTCCCACTCGCATTCGAGCGCAGCGCGGGCACAAACACGTTCCACGCACCGCGTGCGTCGACGTAGAGAAATGGTTTTTCGCGAATTGCAGGCGTGGTGGGAACGGTCGTGTGTGGCGGAGTAGGGAAGCTCTGCGCGGGCGCGTTTCGTGTGCCAACGAACACCATATTCCAGTTTGCACCTGCCCAGCTTCCGAGCTCGCTGTTGCGCGTCAGCCATTGCTGCTGGCTGCCTGATCTCACCTGTCCATCGACTTTAGAGTCGGCGAGGAATCCGCCGCTCGACCATCCACCGTCGTCGAGGACGAGGTCGGAGTGGATGTGCATGCGTCGCATGGGCGCCGCCTGTGATACGGCCCACCGCACAAGCCCACCCACCGGATTCACCGACATATTCTCGACGATCCGCCAGAAGTTGAGCGT
>JBDTMO010000303.1:0-6897 GCA_039934235.1 bacterium
TCCGGCCGTCCACTACACGATGGGTGGCCTATGGGTGGACTACAACCTCATGAGCACCATTCCGGGGCTCCACGTCGCCGGCGAGGCGAACTTCTCCGACCACGGTGCGAACCGACTCGGTGCAAGTGCGCTCATGCAGGGACTGGCGGACGGGTACTTCGTGCTGCCGTACACGATTGGCGACTACCTCGCGTCGAACAAGTTGGAACCCGTACCTGTGGATGCACCTGAGGTTCAGGCGGCCGTTGCAGACGTCAGGGATCGCACCGATCGCCTGCTCGCCGTAAAAGGCAAACGCACTGTCGCGTTGTTCCATCGTGAGCTCGGCAAGATCATGTGGGAGTACTGCGGCATGGCGCGCGACGCCGCCGGACTGACGAAGGCGCTGGAGTTGATTCCGGCGCTGCGTGACGAGTTCTGGCGCGACGTGACGGTACCGGGGAGCGGCTCGGACTTGAACCAGACGCTCGAACACGCTGGACGCGTCGCGGATTTCCTCGAACTCGGTGAGCTGATGTGTCGAGATGCGCTGCATCGCCAGGAGTCGTGCGGCGGGCATTTTCGGACGGAGTATCAGACGCCAGACGGAGAGGCGCTTCGGAACGACGAGAAGTTCGCATACGTCGCCGCGTGGGAATACGCCGGTGAAGGGAAGCCGCAGGTGCTGAACAAGGAGCCGTTGGTGTTCGAGAACATCAAGCTGTCGCAGCGGAGCTACAAGTGAGCATTACGCCTAGAGAGGTGCAGATCCTTCGACTCGCTTCGCTCGCTCCGGATGACAACGTGCGGAGCTACAAGTGAACATCACGTTGAAGGTTTGGCGCCAATCGGGGCCTGACGCCGCGGGCAGCCTCGTCGAATACAAGGCCACAGACGTGAGCCCGGAAATGTCGTTCCTCGAGATGCTGGACGTGGTAAACGAGGGGCTCATCGCGAAGAACGCGGTGCCCATCGCGTTCGACCATGATTGTCGAGAGGGCATTTGCGGCATGTGCGGCGTCATGATCAATGGCGTGGCGCATGGTCCATCCAAGGGCACTGCGACGTGTCAGCTTCACATGCGCAGCTTCACCGATGGCGACACCATCGTGATCGAGCCGTGGCGCGCACGGGCGTTCCCGGTGATCAAGGACCTCGTGGTGGATCGCGGCGCGTTTGACCGGATCATCCAGGCCGGCGGCTACATCAGCGTTGCTACGGGCGGAGCCAAAGACGGCAACACCATTCCCATTCCGAAGATTGATGCGGAGTCGTCGATGGACGCCGCGGCGTGCATCGGTTGTGGCGCGTGCGTGGCCGCGTGCCCGAACGCGTCGGCGTCCCTCTTTACGAGCGCGAAGATTTCGCACTTGGGGCTGTTGCCACAAGGACAGCCGGAACGCTATCGCCGCGCGTTAAAGATGGTGGCGCAGATGGATCTGGAGAACTTCGGCGGGTGCACGCTGTTTGGGGAATGCCAGGAAGCATGCCCCAAGGAGATCAGCATCGATTTCATTTCGCGCATGAACCGGGACTTCGTGTACGCGGCCGCCACTGCGGTGGACGAGAAGTCGGGCGGCGGGAACGGGTAGCTCTTGCTGTCGGTCTCGCTCGCGCCGGCGACGTGGATATGCAGCCTCGATGTTTACGCGTCCTCTTGCGCCTGCACGCTGGCGACATTGCGCATGGTAAGCCCTTAGAAATGTTGATCCTTGAAGGGCGCTAAGGCTGCCGTTCTCGTTGGATCATCGTGATACACATCTCCACAAAGTGTCGGTTGCGGTGCCGTTTTAAGGCTCCCCATCGGGCCGACACCGCTCACACTTGTGTACTTGCGCCCAGTTGTTAGACAGTGCACTAAGAGATCGCTGCACTGCCGACGACGGCTGCTATCTCGTTCCAACAGCCTTTGAGCCCGTCGTTGGCAACCCCACTGGTGGCGCGTGTGCGCGTGGCGTGTCAGGACTTTTCGCGGCACGCCTTGCGTGCTGCGATGGTTGTCGCTGCGATGCACGCCTCGTGTACGTCCGCTCTCGCGCAGTTCGCGGACTCCGAGGAGACCTCGCTTCATTGGAGCCGGAGCACGCCATTGCGCGGAGTTCCGGATGGGCAGACCTTGCGCTGGCCGAGCCTAGTCGCGTATGGGCATACCGTGGCGGTCGCCGGCAACATTTTCCCCAATAGCGTTACCGCGGCGCTCGAGGCTCGCCCGCTATTTGTCGGTACGACTACCGGGCTGTTGCTGGGCTCGCCCGACGGAAACTTCACGTTCGGTTACCCGCGCTTGGCCGCCTCCAGAAAACGCGGCGGGCTGCACTTGGTGTGGGCAGAGTTTGAGCGACCCCTGACGCGACCGTCCGAGTTTGCCTCCCCGATAACGTCGCTCTGGCATTCCGTCTACGATGGTCGTCACTGGCGCCGTGCAGAACGCATCCTGCAAGCGACGAGCATCATTTGGAATGATCATACTGGGAACGTCGTTTGTGACGATGATGGTTCAGTTCACGTCGTGGTGCCTGCTGTACTCCCGCAAGGACCATTCGCTCTGATGTACCTGCGTCTTGACGGCCGGGCGTGGTCCAGCACGGCATTGGCGGATGGCGCCGCGAGCGCGGTCATCAGCGCTGGGCCCGATCACACGCTGCAAGTTCTCTTTGTTGGCGCCGATCCGTCGGGAGCGCGCGCGAGCCGCCTTGTGTTGCGAACGTCCAATAGCGACGGTCGTTCGTGGTTGCCTGCAACCGTTTTTGATTCGTCCGGTGCAATGCCGACAATTGCACGCGCTACAGGGCGCACCGTCGCGGCGTGGATGGATTCCGCCGCCGACGGTTCCGCGATCGTTCGCGTTCGCACTCTTCTCGATCGCGAGACTCGATGGTCTGCCCCAACCTCGCTGTCCGCGCCATTTCGAAGTGTGATTCGTTTGTACTTGCTGGCAACCCTTTGCCATGGTGACGTTGCCTTCGTGGAGGGCCTCAACGGTGCAGCGTTGCGCCTCCTCACTTCGCGGGTCTCAGCGAACAAGTGGGCGTCGCTGTCCGACGCTCCATTCTCGGGCAACGCTGGAGCGACCACGTTCCCAGAAGCCGTAATAAGGGTGGTTTCGCAACAGGGGGGGAACGGGGCACCGTCGCGCTCCGTCTTGACCACGTCCACCGATTGCGGCGCTCGACGATGAGACGCAAGTCACTTCACGGCAGGATGGACGTGGGATTCACAGTAAAGGAGATTGCGTGTTTCAAATCAACGGACGAAGCCTTGTTTTTGCGCTGATCGTTGCGGCTTTGGGTGCGGTGATAACGCAATAGCACCTGTCAGTCAAATTACGGGGGTGAGAGCGGCTGCACTCCAAGAGTTGGAGGCGGGGCGTTTTGTGCTCAAGACTCTTACTACGGCGCCTAACACCGTGGCCCCGCTTCAACGGTATCGAATCGCCGCCATGCGAGATCACAATGAGCTGCTCGCAAGTCGGCTAACGAGCGGCGATCTGGAGTCACCGCGGCGGTCGAGCGTACTCGTACCGTCGGCGGTCGGTTTCGAGCCAGGCACAGTACTTAAAGACGAACTCTCGGACAGCATCGGGCATTTCAAGTCTCCAGGTACATATACGGTTGCCAATCCGCTCGACAATACCACGGGGCTGTCCGTGAGCACCTTTTCACTTCCCGCGGTGATCACCCACACCGTCAGTGGAAACATGACGGTTGCGGGCGTTTCATACCCTCTTATCGGCTCATCGTCGTCGAGCTCCCCAGCGATGGTGTATTCGTCGACTTTTCAGTTGCCATCGCACAATTGCTCTCCGCAGACAGTCACGGCGGCGGCGGGGACAGCGCACACGGCTTCTTGGACTGTGGCTCAATTCGGAGCGTCCCTCGCATCAACGACATCCTACGATTTGACGGCACACTGCGAGCCCGACCAGAGTTCTGTGCAGGTAACGCTTGACAATTCGAGCCTCTCGGTTGGTGCGACGGCGCAGGCCACTGCGACCAAGCTCGATGCCGCAGGTCATCCAATCTCTAACCCCGCGTGCAATTTCAGTCTTAGCAGCAGCGATGCGTCTGTTGCCACCGTGAGCTCTTCGGGTCTCGTCGTGGCAGTTCATGCTGGGTCAGCGACGATCACAGCGCAGTGTGCGCTCAAGAGTGGCAGTGCCACCGTCACTGTCCACCAATCCGAAACACAGAATGTTGAGCTCGGTGATGGTGGGTACTTTGGCGGCGAGTGGGTCTTTCCCTCGCCTCTCTTGTTCTCGCCGGGCATCGCGCGAAAGTAAACGCGGCAGAGCGTCGCGGGCAGCTCGACGTCGACCCGATTCACGGCTCTGCCGTCCAGATTCGTTCGAGCAGTAACGAGCAAAAGTCGGTGCGATTCTCGCGAAGAGTGCGGACGTAGTAGAATGGCGCGCTGATCTCGTCAGTTCGCTGAACTAACCGGGAAAGAGTGCGTATTTCTCGCGGACAGCGAGCTCATTACGCTGGCTCGCGCTGACATTGCGTCGGTAGGTGTTGGAGTCGCCGGGACTGCGCGGGACAGGCGCCGCGTGGGACTAGGCAGCATTGCGAGCGGAACAACGGCACCTAGCGCCGTCAGCGCTCACGATGCGCGTGACGCGGCGGACAGCATACCGAGCGAGCGCAATCATCACATCCTCGGCAGCGTCACTCCCACTTGGGCCTGGTACTTTCCCTTCTTGTCTTTGTACGACACCTCGGGCTCTTCATTTCCTTCAAAGAAGAGCACCTGCGCAATGCCCTCATTCGCGTAAATCTTCGCAGGAAGCGGCGTCGTGTTTGATATCTCCAGGGTGACGAAGCCTTCCCACTCCGGTTCGAACGGCGTGACGTTGGTGATGATTCCGCAACGTGCGTATGTGGACTTGCCGACCGTGACGGTGAGGACGTTCCTCGGAATCCGGAAGTATTCGACGGAGCGTGCCAGCGCGAAGCTGTTTGGAGGCACTATGCAGACGTCGGTTTCCACCTCGACGAAGCAGTTCGAGTCGAAGTTCTTCGGGTCGACGATCGACGTCATGACGTTCGTGAAGATCTTGAACTCCCGCGCGACGCGCATGTCGTATCCATACGAGCTTACGCCGTACGAGATGACTCCCTCGCGAACCTGACGTCCCTCGAAAGGCTCGATCATCGCGTGCTCGGTGGCCATGCGGGTGATCCAACGGTCGGACATGATCGACATGAGGCACAATAGGGATGCAGGTGGAAGGCGGCCCAAGGCGCGCGAAAGCTATTCAGCGACCTCGTGCGACGCTATCCGCACAGGACGCGAGCGCATCTGGTGCCGAATTTCAGCTCCGTGAAGAATGACTGGCTTACGCCGTTGACACTGCTTCGCAGCATCGGGTAACTTCATGCGCTGCGACTTAGTGAAAGATTTCACGAGTGCGGAGGACCCAGTGCAAATCCTTCGACTTCGCTCAGGATGACAATGGAACGGACGTACCTGCCGGTGTTGCTGTTGTTGGGCTTCGTCGTGATGAACGGAGTCTTGATCCTGCTCATTTCGCACCTCACCCTGCGCCCGCGGCCAACCGCGGTGAAGCAGACACCGTACGAGTCCGGAATTCCGGTACTCGGCGACGCGCGCGAGCGCTTCTCGGTGAAGTTCTACATGGTGGCGGTGCTGTTCATCATTTTCGATATCGAGACGGTGTTCATGATCCCGTGGGGAGCGCATTTTCGCGAACTCTCATGCGCCGTGGACCTCGTTGGCGGCGCGTGCCCGGCGGGCCAACTCTCGCTGTTCGGGCTCTGGGAGATGCTCGTGTTCATCGCGATCCTCCTCGTCGGATTTATCTATGTCTGGAAGAAGGGAGCGCTGCAATGGGATTGAGCTCAGGGCCGACCGTCAGCACAATTGATCCGCAGTCGCAAGAAAGCTGGGTCACGACGAAGCTCGACTTCCTCGTCAACTGGGGCCGGGCCAATTCGCTGTGGCCCATGCCATTTGGTACCGCGTGCTGCGCCATCGAGTTCATGGCATCGGCGGCGAGCAAGTTCGATCTTGCGCGCTTCGGCATGGAGCGCATGAGCTTTTCGCCACGACAGGCCGATGTGCTGATCTGCGCTGGCCGAGTTCCGTTCAAACTCGCGCCGGTCATTCGGCGCATCTGGCAGCAGATGCCGCAGCCCAAGTGGTGCATCTCCATGGGCGCGTGCGCCTCGTCGGGCGGCATGTTCGACAACTACGCCGTCGTCCAGGGCATCGACACGATCATTCCGGTGGACGTCTACGTCCCTGGATGTCCGCCGCGCCCAGAGGCGTTGATGTACGGCATCATGATGCTGCATGAGAAGATCAAGAAAGAGCGCATGGCAGATAAATCACTGCGCAATGAAATGGAGCCAGACCCCACCAGTCAGCTGTACCTTCCCCCCAGGCTGATCGACGAACTTTCGGAGCCGTTCGGCAACTCCATTCATCAGACGCGGTCGGGGCTGTGAGCTCAGCGTTCCTCCCCGTCGTCGCCGGCAACGCCGAGGGCGCTGATGCGCCGGCTCCGGTCACTCCGACAAATGTGCCGCACCACGGCGGCCCCACCAATCCAACAGCGATCGCTCTTCGCACGCAGTTCGGCGCAGTTGTCCAGCGCGTCGATGTCGTGTGGGGCGAAACCACGGTCATTGTCGACGCCGCGCGCGTCAACGACATCGTGCGCTGGCTTCACGACGATCCGTCGCAGCGCTACGACTTCTGCGCCGACGTCACGGCAGTTGAATACCGCGACATGGAACGCCCCATTGAAGTCGTGTGGCACCTGCGCTCGCTCCCCTTTCGCCGCTTCCTGCGCCTCAAGGCACTCATTCCCAAGGGCGCGCCGCTCGAAGTTCCGAGCGTGTGGGACATCCACAAGAGTGTGGATTGGCTCGAGCGCGAGTGCTACGACATGTTCGG
>JBDTMO010000304.1:0-6882 GCA_039934235.1 bacterium
CGTTCTGCGCCGAAATAGCGGCAGACGCATACTGGGTCCGATCGAGGGTCAACGTATCCGTGCCGTACACTCTCGCGATCTTGAGGGCATCGAGACTGTTGGCCAGTGCCAGCGCCGCTCCATACGCGTAATCGACCGGCACGCCCCCATTGTTCGTGGTATTCGTGGTATTTCCCATCACGAGGTACCCACCAGACGGAATGGTGAGACTTGCAGAGACGAGATGGTATGGACGCCGGCCGCTCGCCGCGGAATCCGCGATCACGAAATTCTGGATGTTCACCGATCGCGTACCCGCATTGTAGATCTCGAACCATTCGCCATTGGCATCACTGATGGTGCCGCCTGGATTGGACAACACTTCATTGATGATGAGCAGCGGCTGAATTTCAGTTTGCAGGAAAATATGAAAGCCGAACGTCGTCACTGTATTCGGGACGTTCAACTGCCAGGTGTGCGGTGAAGAAACCGCGTCCTTCGCGAGAATCTCGCTGTACCTGAAAAATGGCTGGTTCGTGCCGGTGAACGTCCCGGTGCCGTCGGCGTTGGCCACCGTGATGGTACCGGTGCCACCTGTCGCCACCGGGCCATCGTTGAAGAACGCGCGGATGCCGTTCACATCCGGGACCGTCCCGTCCGGCGTTCCAATCGCCTCGTTCATGAGATTCTGGACCGTTACGTCGAACTGAAAAATCTCCGTACCGGAATTGTACGAAACGTTGCTCGACGTGAGCTTCACATACTGATTCTGCCCGCCGATAAAATCACGAGAGGCACCGTCAGCGCCCACCTCGGGACCACTCGTGCAGGACACCGACCCGCTGGACACCGTCCCCGTGCAGTCGAACGGCAGCACCATCGCGTCGCCAGTGCCGTCGGGATCAGCAGTCATTTGCGGAGGCGCCGTAAGCAGGCGCTCCGAGCAAGCCGAGACGGTGAAGAGCGCTAGGCACGTGACGATGAACAACATGCCCTGCGGCAGTTTACGACGATTCTCCATACAACATCAGGGAAGAGGTGATTCAGCTCTCAAAGGCGGTCGTGACAAGTCCAGCAAGATTGCCGACCGTGTCGGCACCGACGACATAACAGCGGACTTCAACTGCACCAACTCGGAACACCCGTACGTCGCGGAGCTTCGCGCGCAACATCTCACGGAGAAACTCGAACCGCGGCCGCAGTGCCTGCATCTTCTCGTCGAGTGGATCCGCTCGCTCGAGGTGCCGCGCGAAGAATTCATCCAACGTTCGTTCTTCCACCTTCACGTCAGGAACCTCAGCAATAATCCTCAAAAACTGGACAGCTCTTAACGGCCAAGTCGCGGCGCCAAGCGCGATAAATACCTCTTCAAACGGCGCATCTCCCTCACTCGTGTAAAGCAGACCAGACGCGGCCGCGCAGAGCTCGGTCGAGTGCCAGGTTGTCATGCGTCACCGCAATTGATGAGCGCGCACATGCGTCACCACCGGCGTAGAACTGCTTGCTGTCTTTCCCGATGCGCGCATCAATGACGGAGCGAACGTTGTCCCACCATTCGGCATCTTGAACGACGTCGGAGACGTCGCCGCTTCCACGACTGTCTCGATCGCATCAGGAAGCGCAGACAGGAGGTCGTAGCCCGTCGCGGCCTCGATCGCGTCGACCGTCGTGACGTACACGTTCCACGGTTGACCCGAGATGTTGAGGACGTTCGGCATGTTCACCGCGTACACCGTGATGTCGGCCGCCGACGCAACGTTCGCCAACGTCTGGCCTGAATCCATCACGACCACGACTTTCCATGTCGACGTCGGGATCGCCACCTTGCCGGCATTGTTCAACGTCGCGGGACTTCCGGAGAACACACCACCGGAAATGATGTAGAGCTCCTTGTTGTTCAACCGCGCCAGGTCGTTGTTGAACGTCTCGAAGCGCAGCCACGGACCGCCGTTCAAGTCCTGATATTGCGGCAACACGTTGGTCATGTAGAACGTCGCGCGGTTATCTGCATCCGTCGTCGTCCGCTGCTCGGACATCACCATGTGCCCTCGGCTATACCCACTCCCGGTGTAGTCACTGGTCACGATGGGCGTAACGCCGACAGGCAACAGCGGATCTGCCGAGAAGCAATCGCAACGCAACGCGTCGCCGAAGTGCGTCTTGTTCAGGTTCCAGCTCACCCAATTGGGCCCGCCGCGCGACTGGTTGTACGAGAGCACGTACTGCGCGCGTGAAATGATGATGTCGTCCGACGGATCGGCGTCCGTCGGCGTGCCGAACTCGAGATGGTTGCGATAGATCGCAGTCGAGAAACTCTGCGACACCGAGACAGTCGCGGAGCCAGTGATTCCATTCAGTGATGTCGCGTGCAGTGCTGTCGTTCCTGCCGCGACGCCAGTCACGACACCCGACGGCGCATCGATGGTCGCGATCGACGGATCGTCGATGGTCCACGTGTATGTCGTCGCGGCAGCGACGCCGTTGGCATCGCGTCCGGACGCCGTGTACTGATGCGTCTCGCTCACCGTAATTCCCGACGTTGACGGAGACACCGTCACCGTGACGATCGGTCCAGCAACTGGCGATGAACCGCAGCCTGAATTCGCCGCACCTGGTGTCCCCTTGTCTCCGCCACTACCAGACCACGCTGCCACCGACTGCTGCCACGCGGCATTCGTCAGTAATGAATTATCTGCGGTGAGGTCCGAGAGGCAGAGCGAAATTCCGCTGGGAACCACCGTGGTGGAATTCCATGTGACACGATTGACCTCGACGCCGGCCGGACTCGCGATCGCGACAAACTCCGACGCATTGCCGTTGGCGAGATTGATCTGCGCTGGTCCAGTGCCATCCGGCCACTGGTACTCAACGGGAACACCACCGTTGGTTGCGCTGTTGAGGTTGTTGCTGAGGACGACGTATCCACCCTTCGGAACGATCAGCGTACAGCCCACCGAACCACACGTCGTCGCACTTGGTGTAATCGTTACCGACTGGCCCGTGTTGGACTTGATTGCCCAACCGGAGAGATCCACGTCTGTGCGGCCCGCGTTGTAAACCTCGATCCACTCGCCAAGTCCGTCCGCGACAATCGCCGGATTCGCCATGACCTCGCTGACCACGAGGCGCGACTCTACGGGCGCCGACACGTAGACGACGAAACTGAACGTGGTGCCATTCGAAAGGTTGAAGAGCCAACGCTTCGGTGATGACACCGCATTCGGCGCGAGCACTTGCGAGTACTGGAAATAATCCTGGTTGGTGTTCGTGAACGTGGCTTGTCCGTCTGCATTTTGAACGGACACTGTTCCAGTGCCGGACGTCAGGACTGGGTCACTGTCGAAGAAGACGCGCACACCGCTCGCGCTGAGCGTCGTACCGTCAATGGTGCCGAGTGCGTCGGGGAGCAGGTTCTGGACGGAGACGTCGGCGCCAAGCGTCTGCGTTGGAACGTCGTAACTCACGTTCGATGACGCGAGCTGCACGTTCGTGCCCTGTCCGCCAACGATGTAGTCGCCATTCGCGGTCGACGCGGACTTCACGGGCGCGCATCCAAAGCTTCGCGCAACAGCGTTTACGGTGCACTGCAGCGCGATCAGGTCCGAGCGCACCGTCGACGGTAGTGACGGCTGCGGGTCCGCCTGCGGCGCAAATGGAACGCTGTCTCCGCATGCGGACGCAAGCGCTAGTGCAACCAGCAGGGAGCGTGTGTTGGCGCGGAGAATTCGCATGAGATTCAATTCAGCGCAAAAAACGTTCAACGATCGAAGACGCAGCATTCGCTCGAGCCAAACGCAACCACAGTCTCGGTACAAGGCGCGCACAGCATGAGCGAACTGATCACTGATGGGTTGTACCAGGCGCGTACGAACTGCTCATTCGTATTTGTTGAGCAAGAGCCGAACCCGATGGTTTGACGGTTCACAAAGCCGCTGGCAACGCGAAAAACTCTGACATTTTTGTCATGAATTCTTGCAGTGACCGAGTGAAACCCGGGCAGGTTGTGCCACATGCGACGACGTGTCGCGCACCCTTGCCAGAGGCCGCTACATGCGCCTGAACCGAATCACGAAACGCGTTTCCGTCGCTGCCGTCGCACTTGCGGCTGCGTGCTCAACAATCGTCGAGCCTGCACCCGAGCACGCCCAAGTGCCAAAACTCACGGTACTTCCGCGCGCGTTGAGTGCCGCCGAGCAGACGCTCGTTTCGTCGGCGAATGATTTTTCGTTTGCGCTGTTTCGTCAGGTCGTGGCTGCCAACAAGGATTCCAACATCTTCATCTCTCCACTGAGCGCATCCATGGCACTCGGCATGACGATGAACGGCGCGTCGGGCACGACGCACGATCAGATGCGCACCGCATTGGCATTCGGGACATCCACCGATAGCGTCATCAATGAGAGCTACAACGGTCTCATCGGCTTGCTGCGAGGGCTCGATCCGACGGTTGATGTCCGCATCGCCAACTCCATCTGGTATGAAAGGACTTTACCGGTCAACCAGACATTCATCGACGACAGCAAGCGATGGTTCGATGCGAAGGTGAGCGCGCTGGATTTCGCGCAGCCATCGTCAGCAACGACAATCAATGATTGGGTGAGCACCGCGACATCGGGAAAGATCCCGCGGATCATCGATGATATCCGTTCGGATCAAGTGATGTTTCTCATCAATGCGATCTACTACAAGGGAAATTGGCGCGACAAGTTCGATGCAGCGCAGACGAAGGACACTGTCTTTTTCGGCGTCTCGGGCAATCAGCCAATGCGACTGATGCACCGGCATGGCGCGCTGAATTTCCTCTTCACGCAACAGTTCGCTGCGGTGGACCTTCCGTATGGCAACAGTGCGTTCAGCATGACTGTGCTTCTTCCAAACCAGGGAACGAGCATCGATCAACTCGCGTCGTCGCTGCAGTCCGGCGCGTGGGCCTCATGGATGAGCGGGTTTCACGAGATCACCACGGACGTTTGGCTTCCCAAGTTGAAGCTCGAGTGGGAGCGCACGCTCAACGACGACTTGAAGACGCTTGGTCTGCGCGATGCATTTGAACCGAACGCCGCGGATTTTACGCGCATGTCGCCTGCTGGTCGTGGCCTCTACATCGACAAGGTCAAGCAGAAGACGTACGTCGACATCAATGAAGAAGGCACCGAAGCGGCCGCAGTCACGAGTGTTGGCATCTCGACCGTGTCGCTCCCGCCGTCGTTGCGCGTGGACCGGCCATACATCTTCGTGATTCGCGAACGGCTGTCAGGCACGATCATGTTCATGGGCAAGATCGTTCGCATGCCCTGAGTTCCAGGGGAGCCGGATCTGGCGGTGGTTGTTCAACGGCCCGCGCGTCGTCACATTCGAACGCGCCGCTGATTGACGTCCTGCCCCGCTCATACCCGACTGATGACACGCACTGCTGCTCTTCGCTGCCTCACCGCATTTCTCCTCGCGTGTGTGGTTCCGAGCGCGCTCGCCCAACGTATTACTCCCGCGAAGGACACCACCGCCCGCCTCGCAAGTTCGGCATTCCCGAACCTTCGCTGGCGCAATATCGGTCCGTTTCGCGGTGGTCGATCCGTCGCGGCAGCGGGGTCGTTTGTCGACCCTCGCACCTTCTACTTCGGTGCGGTGAACGGCGGTGTTTGGAAGACGACAAACGCCGGTGCGAGCTGGGCGAACATCACGGATTTTCGCGTGAAGGGAAACGCGCCGGAGATTTCCTCGATTGGTGCGATTGCCATTGCACCCAGCGATCCCAATGTGATCTGGGTCGGTACCGGGGAATCGGGCATGCGAGAAGATCTCACCTACGGTACGGGCGTCTATAGAAGCACGGACGCCGGCGAGTCGTGGACGCATGTTGGTCTCGAGGACTCGCAGCAGATTGGCGCGGTGAGGGTGCATCCCAGCAACCCGGACATCGCGTACGTCGCCGCGTTCGGACATGCGTTCGGGCCGAACAAGACGCGTGGCGTCTACAAGACCATCGACGGCGGCAAGTCGTGGGTTCAATCGCTGCTCGTGGACGACAGCACTGGTGCCATCGATCTCGCGCTCGATCCGTCCAACCCGCGCATCCTCTATGCGGCGATGTGGCACCTGCGGCGGTTTCCGTGGGGTATGCATTCGGGCGGCGGACATTCCGGTCTCTACAAGTCCACCGATGCGGGCGAGACATGGACAGACATTTCCGCCAACCCCGGCCTGCCCAACACGGCACTCGGCCGCATCGGCGTAGCGGTATCGCCAGCGAACCCGCGGCGAGTTTACGCGACCGTCGAGGCGCCCGACTCCGCGGGTGTGCCTCGTGGCGGGATCTTCCGCTCGGAGGACGCCGGCGCGCACTGGCAGCTCTCGAGCGGCGACCAGCGATGGCAGGTGCGTGCCTGGTACTACTCGACGATCACCGCCGATCCGCAGGACGAGAACACTGTCTACGTCAACAACCTCGGCACCTGGCGTTCGCGGGACGGCGGGCGGACGTGGACGAGAATCGCGGTGCCGCATGGCGACACGCATCTCTTGTGGATCGACCCGAAGGACCCGAAGCGGATGATCCACGCAAATGACGGCGGCGGCACCGTGAGCTTGGACGGCGGCGGCACGTGGTCGAGCATCATGAATCAGCCGACGTCGCAGTTCTATCACGTCACCACCGACAACCAGTTCCCCTACCGCATCTACGGGGCGCAGCAGGACAACTCTGCCATCTCGATCGCCAGCCGTTCTGACGAGGGCGGCATCGGCGAGCGTGACTACTACAGCGTCGCCGGATGCGAGAACGCCACGATCGCGGTCGACCCGCGGGATCCGATGGTCACCTATGGTGGCTGCTATCTGGGGTCGTTCTCACGGTATGACCATCGCATCCGCCAGGAGCGCGACATCTCGGTCTGGCTGCGGAAC
>JBDTMO010000305.1:0-6849 GCA_039934235.1 bacterium
AGGCGAATACACTCTCCGCGACCTCCCGCGCGCCGCCGTCCTCTACGACACCGCGTGCGCAGCCAAAGTCGGACAAGGGTGCACCAACCTCGCCGTCATGCTCCAGAAGGGCACGCGAGAATCCGGTTTGAAGAAGGACTCGGTTCGCGCCGCGAAACTCCTCCAGCAAGGGTGCGAGCAGAACGCCATGGAAGGCTGCGCCCGACTCGGCATCCTCTACCACAAAGGCGCCGGCGTGCCAAAGAACCTTCCGCAAGCGGTCGCGCTCTTCCAGCGAGCCTGCACCGGCGCCGACATGCTCGGCTGCTCCAGTCTCGCCACTCTCTACGCGTCGGGCGAAGGAATTACCCAGGACTTCACGCAAGCCGCATCGCTCTTCAAGAAAGCCTGCGACACCAAGCTGGCCATCGGTTGCGTCGGACTCGGTCGTCTGCACGCCGCCGGCACTGGCGCAACCAGGAGTGACTCGATTGCCGTCGCACTCTTCAAGGCCGCTTGCAAAGGCCGCGAAAGAGCGGGGTGCTTCGATCTTGCGACCGTCTACGAGACCGGACGCGGTGTAACGCAAAACTACGAGCGCGCCGCAAGCCTCTATCGCGAGACATGTGACGAGAGGAACGGCGAAGCTTGCGCGCGCATCGCCACCATGTATGAGAAGGGTGCAGGTGTCTATCGCGATCCCGCGCGCGGCAAGGAATTCCGCAAGAAGGCGTGCGACGCCGGACACGCCGAGTCCTGCCAAAAACCCACATTACCGGCGGCCACGTGAAGCCATCACCGGGCACGCCATTGCTCGCCATCGAGCACGTCACGAAGCAGTACAAGAACGTGCTTGCACTCGACGACATCAGCTTCACCATCACCGACGGCATCACCGGCATCCTCGGTGAGAACGGCGCCGGCAAGAGCACGATCATCAAGATCCTCCTCGGCCTCCTCCAACCCACGTCGGGCTCCGCAAGAGTGCTCGGCCAGGACGCCCACGAGAGCGTCTCCGTGCGCGCCCGCGTCGGCTACATGCCCGAGCACGACTGCCTCCCGAGTCAGGTGAGTGCCGCTGAGTTCCTCACGCATATGGCGGAGGTAAGCGGCCTGCCGCCCGACATGGCGCGCACGCGCGCCGCAGACACGTTGCGCCACGCTGGCTTGTTCGAGGAACGCTATCGCGCCATCGGTGGCTACTCCACCGGTATGAAGCAGCGCGTCAAGCTCTGTCAGGCGCTCGTGCACGACCCCGCGTTTGTCTTCCTCGACGAGCCGACTGCAGGGCTCGACCCTGCGGGACGTGAGGAGATGCTCGCGCTCATCAGGAAGACGCATCGGGAGTTCGGTATCAGCGTGCTCTTCTCGTCGCATCTCATGGCCGACGTCGAGCGCACATGCGACCGCATCATCGTCCTGCAGGCAGGACATCTCGTGCACGCCGGCGAGGTCGCGCACTTCACGAAGGAGACAGAGACCGTCTTCATCGAGGTCGACACCAACAAGGAAGGGCTCGTGACGGCACTGCAGAAACGCGGCGTCGTCGTTACGCCGGATGGCGGCGGGCTCACTGTTCAGGGCTCCGACGTCTCCGTCTACGATCACGTGCGCGATGCGCTCGTCGAGGCGCAGGCACCGTTGCGACGCATGGCGCCGCGAAAACGCGAGCTCACTGAACTGTTCGAGCGAGCAGGAGAAGCGAAATGACCGGCACCGTTTTCGACATCGGATATCAGGGCTACTCGGGCACACGCGAAGGCCCGGGTCGCGCCCGCAAGGCCGTGTACAAGGACGGCCTGCGCGCCGCGCTCGGACTGGGACGCGGCGCACGCGCGAAGATCCTGCCATGGTTCTTCATCAGCGTTCTGTCGGCCATCGCACTCGTGATGGCGCTGATCGCCGGCGCCGCCGAACGACTGGGCGGTCCTGGCTCAGCGGCGAAGATGCATCTGCCGTCGCACTCCGATTACAACGGCATCGCGTCGATCATCATGTTTGTATTTGCCGCCGTCGTCGCGCCCGAACTGCTCTGCAGGGACAAACGAGATGGCGTCATCAATCTCTACCTCGTGCGGCCGCTCACCGGATCGGACTACATCGTTTCTCGCTGGGCCGCATTCATGACGGTGATGACCGCGGCCGCGCTACTTCCGCAGGTCATTCTGTTCCTCGGGCTGTGCGGGGGTGACCCGAAGCCGATGGACTATTTCACGGCGCACTGGCTCGACATTCCGCGCTTCCTGCTGTCCGGCGTCGTGATCAGCGCGTACGCGACGACACTCGCGCTACTTGCCGCGTCGTTTACGTCTCGCCGAGCGTATGCGTCCGTGTTCCTGGTCGGGCTGTTCGTGATCACGACGCCATTCACCATCGGGTTGGCGCAGGAAGTCGCCGGCGCAGGCGGGCAGTGGATCTCGATGTTCAACCTTACGAACATTCCCGTACACGTGAACGACGTGATCTTCGGCAGCATGAGCGAGATCACCAGCGAGGCGCCGGCGCGATTGCTCGCGCCGTGGATTCGTGTGTCGTGGTACTTCGCGTGGACGCTCATTCCCGCCGCCGCGCTCTGGGCGCGCTACCGGAGACTCACACCATGAGTGGCGCGAACGAGCCGGTGATTCGGGTGCAGAATGTGTCGCGCTGGTTTGGCAGTGTGGTGGCCGTGAGTGACGTCAGCTTTGATGTCATGCCCGGAATAACCGGCCTGCTTGGCCCTAACGGTGCCGGCAAGACGACGTTGCTTCGCATGATGACCGGACTGGCCGGTGTATCGACAGGACGCGTGACCGTGCTCGGCCAGCCGGTGCGTGACAACCCGCCGCTGTATGGACGCATTGGCGTGATGTCGGAGCATGAAACGGTGTATGGCTTCATGAAGGGGCGCGAGTTCGTGACGATGATGGGCCGCTTGCGCAATGTGCCTGACCTCGAGGACGCGGTGGATCGCGCGATCGCGCTCGTGGATCTCGCTGACGCGCAACATCGCTCGATGGAGACGTACTCGCGCGGCATGCGCCAGCGCATGCGTCTCGCGGCCACGCTGGTGCACGAGCCGGACGTGCTCATTCTCGACGAACCGTTGAACGGCGCGGATCCGCGGCAACGACTGCACTTCAAGCACTTGCTCGAGACGCTCAAGGCGCAGGGCAAGACGATCGTGATCTCGTCGCACATTCTGGAGGAGGTGGAGCAGCTTGCGGACACGGTGCTCCTCATCGTGAACGGGAAGCTCGCGGCGTCAGGTGGGTTCCGCGCGATTCGTGCGGCACTCAATCAGCGGCCGTACCACGTGCGCATCCTCTGCGACTCACCGCGCGCACTTGCGGCGGCGATCGTGAATCTCCAATCAGTGGACGCGGTGCATGTCGATCCTGATGGGGCAATCGTTGTGTTGAGCCGCAATGTGCTCGACCTGCAAATCGAACTTCCTCGCCTCGCGCAGGCTGCGTCGATTGGTCTGCGGCGCGTCGAACCGCTCGACGATTCGCTCGAGAGTGTGTTTGGATACCTGGTGGAGGCATAGCCATGCGCTCGGTCTACCTGCTTACACTGCGCCAGCTGTCCGGCAAGTGGCGACTCGCCATCATGGCTGTGCTTGCGGCCATGCCCGTGGTTATCAGCGTGCTCAGTCTACGTGACGAAAGCGCCGGCTCGGTCGCTGACTTCGACAAGGCTATCCTCGGCGCAATGCTGTCCGGGTCGATCGCGCCACTCGTGGTGCTTGCCATCGCCGCGGCGGCGTTCGGCAACGAAGTGGAGGACCGTACGCTTGCGAACCTGACCATCTCGCCCGTGCCGCGTTGGCAGATCGTGTTGCCGAAGTTGTTGGCTACCGTGACGATTGCCGGACCGTTCATTGCGCTGTCTGCGTTGCTCACGGCACACGTGGCGTTCATCGGCGATTGGCGCGCAACGTTCGCTGTCACCGCGGCGGTCATCGCCGGCGTGGCAATGTACGCGTCGATGTTCGTGTGGCTCGGCCTCGTCAGCACGCAGGCCATCGGTGCGGGGCTTCTCTACATCGTGCTCTGGGAAGGCTTCTTCTCGGGTTTCGTAGCGGGAGCGCGGCTGCTGAGCATTCGGTATTACGCCATCGCGCTCATGCACGCGATGGATCCGCGCCGGTTCGCGACGAGCGATCACCTCAGTGGTGCCGCGGTGTCTGCCATGGCAGCGCTCGTGATTGGCGGGTTCACGCTGCTATCCATTCGGCGACTCCGCACGATGGACGTGCCGTAAGTGCAGTGCCGTCATCAGCCCGCAGGAGCGAATCAGATAAGGTTGTCATCCCGCAGGAGCGAAGCGAGTGTCGGGATCTGCCATCGCGGCGCTGTCAGCCGTCGAGATCGCAAGCGATTTGATTGACTCAGAGTGTCCTGCGTTCGGGGCGCACCATAGATCCCTGCTTACGAAGGAGCAATCCGTGGGCATCCGCTCAATCCGCGTAAATCCGCGTTGGAGTCGTTGACGCCGTCGTCGAAGTGTTGTGCGCGATTTGTGAACAGCCGTAACGCGGATTTACGCGGATGTGGCGGATCGGCACGGATCCTCGGCTAGGGCTCCACTGTCCGCGCGCCTCCATGCGGCGCGTGTTTGACCCCGTGACCGGGAAGGATTCTCGGTGGCTCTTTCAAGGTAGGATAGCTGAACCGAGGATCCCGACACGAGCGGTCGCTCGGGCGGGATGACAATTGGCGCTGCGGTGGGACCAGCTCAGCGAACGTGGATGACGCGAAACATCCCGAGTAACGCGTGCGGCGTTGCGCCCACAGAATCTCGAAGTTGGCAGAGCAGGATGTAATCGCGGCCAGCCGTTAGCGGCAAGGCGAGCGTCGCCGGCGAACGTGTCCTGGGAGCCGCGAAGAGCATCCCGCTCATTGCACCCTCGAGGTACACGCCCGGAACCTGACGAAAGTTCAGGCCTTTTTGATGGGCCGCCATGATCTCCGCCGCTCCCATGCCGGGACGCAGCAATCCAATGAGCAGCTCGTGCTCCCTGGCGCCGCGATTATCGAACTCGAACTCCGTCATACCAGCAGGCACGGAATCAAGCGCCTGCAGCGCATAGTCCAACGCGACGACATGAACGCGCGTCGGAGCACGAAGATCATTTGCATCACCAGCGCCGAGTGCGAGTGACGCAAGGGCGAGCATGCCGAGGCGAGCCGAAAGTGCGAGTTGCATAGAGGTCGCTCCGTTGGAAAACGTCTACGTTGATCTAACGGCCTCCAATAGCCGCAATGAATTATACGATGCGATCAGACGACGCCACCGGCGCGCGCGCGTCACGAGCGCCCACTCGGAGCAGCCACGCGATTCCCAATGCGAGGAGCAGCGCCGCACCACCACTAACGAGTCCGGTGGCGACAGACGTCTCGCCCCACACAATGGAAGCCAGACCGGCGGCCAAGGCGGCACTGATTGCGAAACCAGCAATCATCACGGGCGCCCATCGCTGAAACGCGAATGTGGTAACAACGCTCAATATCGCGAACAGCCCATACGCCAGTTGAGTGACGGTTTGAGCGCGCTGGCCAGGCGATTGTGATACGGGCCATTGGTGTACGCCACCCGTAAGGCCGGTCCATGTCAGGCCGAGGAGCAGAAGCACGGCAATCGCCAGGAGCATTCGTCGGATCGCTGGGTTGAGTGTCATGATCGCTGTTACCAGGCTAAGATAAAACGCGCAATCGCCTCGACGCCGCCACGCATGGGATCGCACACCGGCACACCAAGCGTCGCCGCCATCTCAGAGGCGTACGCGTGCCATGCGCTGTCCGACAGCGACGACGAATTGACGCTAAGACCCGCGCAGCGGACCTGACGATTGGTGATCCGCGCCGCCTGCACATACTGGCGAACCGCGTCACCAAGCTCGGGAATAGGAAAGTCCGGGTAGTACTCGATCGTCTCGCGCGTCGGATCGTGACAGAGCACGAACGCATCGGGTTGCGAACCATGCAGCAAGCCCAACGTCACACCGGCATATGCGGGATGAAAGAGCGACCCCTGTCCCTCGATCACATCCCAATGATCCGCATCATTGTCTGGAGACAACTGCTCCGCGGCGCCGGAAATGAAGTCCGCTACCACCGCATCGATCGCGATGCCTTCGCCGGCGATCATGATCCCCGTTTGCCCAGTAGCGCGAAACGTGGCCTTTGCACCAAGCGCGTGAAGTGCATTCGTGAGTGCGAGGGCCGTGTACTTCTTGCCGAGTGCGCAGTCCGTCCCCACGGTGGCGACGCGCATGCCGGTGCGCTTGCGTCCAGTGCCCGCGGAAAACTCGCGGTCGCTATGGCGGACGTCGAGCAACCGCACGCCGCGCGTGGCCGCGGCCTCCACCAGCGACGGGAATGACGTCAGCCGCGTGTGCATACCACTCACGATGTCGAGCCCTGCGCCGATCGCAGCATGAAGGTCCGGCAGCCACTCGACGGGGAGACGACCTCCAACCGGTGCCACACCCACCACCAGGCTTCCAGCACCTCGCTCGCCGGCCTCGCGCGGTGAGAGTCGCGGGAGGCCCACGCTGATCGTCGCTGACGGAAGGCTCCACTCGGCCAGGACCTTGTCGCGACACCAGTCCCTTAGGCCGGATGCGGTCTTCGCGTCGGTCGCGATCTGTGCGTCGCCGAGGTAGAGCAGGTAGGGTTGCCGGAGATGATGCATGACGTGAACATGGCGCCGTTCCTGTGGCGCGGCCAGACAAGTGGACACAAGTTGTCATCCTGAGCGAGCGTTGCTGTCATCCTGAGCGAGCGTAGCGAGTCGAAGGATCTGCACCCCCGTCCAACCCCGGAACCAAGGCTTATGCGCACGCCACACCTCCGCGCCTCATTGTTGGCGTTCGCGATACTCGGC
>JBDTMO010000306.1:0-6838 GCA_039934235.1 bacterium
GTATCCCGGCGCGAAGAGCGACGCCGAGAGCTCGTGGCGGTTGCCGACCACCATCGTGACCGCCATCGTCTCGCCAAGTGCGCGCCCCAGCCCGAGAATCACGCCGCCGAAGATGCCGGTTCGCGCGTACGGAACGACGGCACCGGTAATCGCTTCCCAACGCGTCGCGCCGAGTGCAAGTGCCGCTTCACGTTGCGAGCGAGGCACGGCCATCACCACTTCGCGCGACACGGCAGCGATGTACGGCAAGACCATGATCGAGAGAATCAGCCCGGCAGCGAGGATACTCGGGCCATATGCAGGTCCCGCGAAAAACGGCGTCGCTCCGAGATGGAGTGTGTCGCGCAGGAACGGCATCACGGACGCGCGAAGCAGCGGCACGAGAAAGAACACACCCCACAGTCCGTAGACCACGCTCGGGACCGCGGCGAGCAGGTCCACGAAGAATGAGAGCGGCTGTCTCAGCCAGCCCGGCGAGAATTCGGAGAGAAAGATGGCGCCGCCAAGCGCGAGTGGTGTCGCGAGCACGAGCGCGATGATGGATGTCAGAATGGTTCCGACAATCGCCGGCGCTGCACCGAACTCACCCTTCACGGGATCCCAGGTGCTCGACGTCAGAAAGGTGAAGCCGAATTGTCGCAACGCGGGCCAGCCGGCGCGCCCAATCTCGGCGAAGATCAGCAGAAGGAGAATCGGAACGCAGAGCGCGAACACCACAAGCGCAGTTTGATACACGCTGTCCGCGATGACGCTTCCTTGTATGGAAGGCAGCCGCCGCGGCGCGATTCCAACCGACGCTGGCGGAGCGGGCGCAGCAATGGTCGGCAACGGACGGAATTCCGGAGTCGGCACGGTCGAATGCGGCAGGGGAGACGACATTTATGAAGGGAAGCTCGCGCAGCTTCGTCTCGATTGCTCGCATGCCCTGTAACGATTCGGTCACGCCACAGGAAGTCGTGCCATTCTCGGCGTCGTTACACGACCGTAACACGACCGTGCCATGGAAGTGATTCGTTACATCGAATTTCACAACCGTTACGCCACCTCTGACCGCAGTGGCATAGCGCTTCCCGACCCTCAGTCCGACTCCAATGAACCGCGTTCGTTCCTGGCACATCCCGGCGGCGATCATCGCGTTGCTCGCCGGCACGCGCATCTCGGCGCAGACGCCGGCCCCCGCGCCCACACCGCCGACCCTCAACGTGTCCGGCGTGATCTTTGGCAGCTACAACTATCAGCTCTCCACGACCCCGAATCCACTCGCGGGACAGACCGACAACCAGTTCATTCTCGATCGCGCATATCTCACCTTCCGCCTGCCGGCGGGTGATCGCACGAGCATTCGCATCACCACCGACGTCTATCAGACGACGGAAGGCACGCCGAACGCATATACACTTCGCGCGAAGTACGCGTACCTCCAGTACGAACAGCCGAAGTTCTCGAACGGCGCGTCGTTTCTGGCGCGCATTGGCATTTTGCACAACGTCGTCGTCGATCATGAGGAAACGTTCTGGCCGCGCTACCTGAGCACGACGCCCATCGAGCGTGCGGGGTTTTTTTCGTCGGCAGACATGGGCCTCGCGGCGCAGCTCACACTGCCGAGCAAGATGGGCGAAGTGTACGGCACCATCGTGAATGGTCCGGGTTACGCCGCGCGTGAACGTGATCGCTTCAAGGACTATGCGATTCGCCTGTCGCTGACACCGCTGGCGAATCAGACGGACATGCCGCTGCTGCAGACCTTCACGATCACCGGGTGGGGGTACAAGGGCGCTACGGCCAGCACCTTCGTGAACAACGCAACGCCGGTTGGCGAGGCGCTCGACCGAAGCCGCGCTGGCGTGTTCGTCGGCCTGAAGGATCCGCGTCTGGTACTTGGCGGTGAATTCGCGCAACGACACGATGATGGAGAGCAGGGAGCCACACCAGCGACGCGCAACAAGACGGAAACCACTGGACGCGTCTTGTCGGCATATACCGTTGTGCGGCCGTTCGCGTTCACCGATGCGAGCGGCAAGTCACCGTTCGGGATTGTTGCGCGCTACGACAAGGTGACGCCGGCGTCGAGCACCACGGGCTTTCTCAACCCCGCCGCGCCTACGACAGACAACGCGTATCACGTCGTCGTCGGTGGCCTCTTCTATGATCTGTCGCAGAAGGCGCAGATCGCATTCGACTACCAGGAAGCACTCAACTCGACGAACAGCTCCAGCATCAGCGTGCCGACGCAGTCCAAGGGTTACTTCGCGCACTTCGTCGTGAATTTCTAGTCACCCCACTGACAACACTCCAGGAGTTTTTGTGAAACTCGTTTCCAGGCTCGCCTTCGTATTTACGGGCATCACGGCGTTCGTCGCCCCAGCGACGGCGCAGGACTTGACCGGCGCGGGCGCAACGTTCCCCAATCCGATCTACAGCAAGTGGTTCAGCGACTACGCCGCGCTCAAGGGCGTGAAGATCAACTATCAGTCGATCGGATCGGGCGGCGGCATTCGCCAGCTCTCCGAACAGACGGTCGATTTCGGCGCCACGGATGCGCCGATGTCCGATGACGAGATGGCGAAGGCGAAGGGCGGACCTGTCCTGCACATCCCAACCGTTCTCGGCGCCGTCGTCGTCACGTACAACGTGCCAGAGCTCACGAAGGCTTTGCGCCTCGACGGGCCTACGCTCGCTGACATCTTCCTCGGCAAAATCACCAAGTGGAATGATCCGAAGATTGGTGCGCTCAACAAGGGTGTACGGCTGCCTGGCAGCGATATTCTCGTCGTGCATCGCTCTGATGGATCCGGCACGAGCTACGTGTTCACCGACTACCTCGCAGCGGTCAGCAGCGACTGGGCCACGAAGCCTGGCAAGGGGAAGGAAGTGCAATGGCCCGTGGGTCTTGGCGGCAAGGGCAATGAAGGCGTGGCAGGCCAGGTGAAGCAGATTCCGGGCGCCATCGGGTACGTCGAGCTGGCGTATGCGAAGCAGAACAAGCTTGCCTACGCCGACATCAAGAATGCGAACGGCGCGTACGTCACGCCGACGATCGAGGGAGTGACGGCCGCTGCGGCGGGTGCCGCGGCGAAGCTGTCGCCAAGCACGGACTATCGCATCTCGATCGTGAATGCGGCAGGTAAGGACTCCTATCCCATTTCGTCGTTTACGTGGCTGCTCGTTTACAAGACGCAGACCGATGCAGCGAAGGGAAAGAAGCTGCTCGACTTCGTGAAGTGGGCGCTCACGGATGGCGAGAAGTCGGCGGCAACGCTCGACTACGCGCCGCTTCCACCCGCGATGTCTCGCCAGTTACTCAAGCGCCTCGAGACCGTCCAGGTCGCCGCGAAGTAGAGGAACCAAACTGGACAAGAAGGGTCGCTTCCTCCGGGAGGCGGCCCTGAGGCATTCCCCGCGCTCAGTCACAGCATCGTTACACGGTTGTGATGTGCGAAGGGTCGGTTCGCGTTGCATCTCCCGCCCGGTCCAACCATGCTTCTACGCATCCGTCGGGAGGAGCCCCAACATGACAGACATGGAAGTCGCAGCAGCAGGTCGTCCGCTCACACCGAGACAGGACCGCCTCGAGGCCGAGATGGTGGCAGTGCTTCGGCGACGCGGGACGCGCAGTGCGCTGCGGGTGCTCGTGGATGAATTTGCAGACCGTGCGCGAGTGCAGGGCATCCCGCCCGAAGCAGCGCTCAAGACGGTGAGGTCAATCGCACAGCGCGCCAGCACGGAAATGCCTGCGCATGAAGACTCGGCCGTGGGCGAGTCGGTGCCGGATCGGATGGTGATGATGGAGCGGTGGTTCACGTCGCGATATTATCGTGCGGATTGAGTCCGGTACGCGATCGCTCGTTTTTTTGATCCGCTCCTGTTGCCCTTCCGTGACTCGCCCTCTCAGCCGACTCGCACTGGAAAGAACACGCTGATCGTCGTTCCTCGGCCGACCGTGCTTGTCGCCTCAACGCGCCCACCGTGTGCGTCCACCAAATGGCGCACGATCGCGAGACCGAGGCCGGTGCCGCCCTGTTCTCGCGACCTGCCTGTGTCGACGCGATAGAATCGTTCGAAGATGCGCGGCAGATGCTCCGTTGCGATGCCGATACCTGTGTCGCGCACGTCTACCCACGTTCCGCCGTCGCCCACTCGAGTTGCCAGGGCGACGCTGCCAGCCTTGGTGTAGCGGACGGCGTTCTCCACGAGATTGGCGATCACCTGACGGAACGCCGTCGCATCGGCATTCACTCGTGTTGCCTGGGGCGAGATCGCCGACGTGAGCGTCAGGCCCCTGCTGCTCGCGTTGGGTTGCAGCGCGGTGAAGACATCGCTCACCACGGCGCCCACATCGACGATGCCAATCTGCGGGCGCCAGCCGCCGCTCTCGATGCGCGAGAGGTCGAGCAACTCGTCGACGATACGCTGCATGCGCATGGCGTTGTCGCGTATCGTTTCGACGAACCGCCGTCGCTGGTCGGCGGGTATTGTGTCGTCGAGCAGCGTTTCGGCAAATCCACTCACCGCCGTGAGCGGTGTTTTCAACTCGTGCGACACGTTGGCGACGAAGTCACGTCGAATCGTCTCCAGCCGACGCAACATCGTGAGGTCGAGCACCGTGACGACAGCACCCGCCGTCGGCAGGGGACGCGCCGAGATGTTGACCGTGCGATCGAAGAGCGTCATCTCCTGCGGCGCGGTGGCTTCGCCAGCGAGGGCATCGTTGATGGCAAGGCGGATCACCGCTTCACGCGGCAGATGCTCCGGCGCAATGGGCAGCGGCGCCGAGACGTTGAGCAGCACGCGCGCACGTTCGTTGATGCGCACGACCGAGCCACGGTCGTCGAGCGCGAGCACACCTTCCTCGAGCGATTCGATGAGCGCGATCATGAGCAGGTCGTCTTCCTGCAATGACGAGAGGCGATTCGCGAGCTGTTCGGCCATCCGGTGCAACGCCGTGGCGAGATCGCCGATCTCACCGGGCGCGGAGAGCGCAGGGCGTCGCGAGAGATCGCCACCCGCGATCGCGCGCGCGACGTCACGCAACTCCACGACAGGCTGCGAGATTGTCCGTGCGAAGAAGAACGCGAGAATCAGCACGCCCACCACCGCAACAAGCCCGCTTGCGAGCACGTCGCGCTGCGCGCCGCTCACGACATCTTCCAGCCGACGCGTCGTGATCGACACGCGCACGAAGCCAAGCGGATGACGGATGGCCACGTAGAGCTCTTCGTCGCCGGCGGATGCGCTCTGCCGCCGTGATGAGCCGAACCCCCCGGTTCGGGCCGCGATGACTTCGGGACGCGTCGCATGGTTCTCGAGGCGACGACGCGCATCAGCCCCGAAGTCGGCATCGCCGACAACCACTCCGGTGCTATCGATCAGCGTGACGCGATAGCCGAGTGCCTGACCATCTGTATGTGCCAGTGAGTCGGCATCGACTCCGGGGCGCCAATGCGCCGCAACGAGCCGCGCGTCTCGCGAGAGCTCGTCAGTTTTTTCGACGACAAGTCGGTCGCGCAGGCGGCCTCCGGCGATCAACACGATCGCGGCGACGAGCGTCATGACGACGATGAGCGAGCCAGCGAGCAGCCGACTCGCGAGTCTCACGCGAGGCGGCTCTGCGGGGCGCGAATGCGATAACCGAAGCCACGCACGGTCTCGATGAGATCGCCCGCAACACCAAGCTTCGCTCGCAGCCGCTGGACGTGCATGTCCACCGTTCGTGTCTGGATATCGGGTGCCGCTTCCCACACGGTCTGCAACAGATGCGCGCGCGCCTGTACGCGTCCGCGCCGCTCGGCGAGCGTCAGCAGCAACTTGAACTCGGTCGGCGTGAGCTCAATGGGTTCACCATCAACGTGCACGAGATGCGCGGCGCAGTCGATCACCAACGGGCCGATCTGCAGCTTGTCCGTGCCGCTCACGCCGTTCGCGCCGACGCGTCGCAGAATAGCACCGATGCGAAGCACCAGCTCCTGCGGGCTGAACGGCTTCGTCAGATAGTCGTCGGCGCCAAGGACGAGCCCTTGTATGCGATCCTGTTCTTCGCGCCGCGCAGTGAGCATGAGAACGGCGATGTCGCGCGTCGCGTCGCCGGCCCGAAGTTGCTCGAGCACTTCATAGCCCGACATGCCAGGCAGCATGAGATCCAGCACGATCAGCGCTGGCCGCTCGCGCCGAGCCGCGTCGAGTGCTTCGGTGCCGGAGCTCGCCGTCGACACGCGATACCCGCTCTTCGCGAGATGGTACGCCACGAGCGCGACGATATCAGCCTCGTCGTCGACCACGAGAATACGCTCGCCCGAAACAGGGAAGGACACCGTCATGGTGCGCCCGCCTGAATCCGGCGCGAAATCTTGGCCACGATCATCTCTATCGCCACTGGATTGTGTCCACCACGCGGCACGATGACGTCCGCGTATCGCTTGCTCGGCTCCACAAATTCCAGGTGCATCGGCTGGACCGTTGATAGGTATTGCTCCAGTATCTCGGCCAATGGTCGGCCGCGTTTCGCCATGTCGCGACGGATGCGGCGAATGAGCCGCACGTCCGCATCGGCGTCCACGAACACCTTCACGTCACACAGGTCGCGAACCCGGGAATCCACGAACAGCAAGATGCCATCGATCACCACGACGTCGGCGGGGGGAATCCGCACTGTGTCGTTCTTGCGCGCGTGATTGACGAAGTCGTACACCGGCTTGTCGATCGCATCGCCGCCTGCCAACTGTGCGAGCTGGCTGACGAGGTGATCCCAGTCGAAGGCGTTCGGGTGATCCCAGTTGACCTTCCTCCTTTCCTCGAGCGACAGATGCGCGTGATCCAGGTAGTACGCATCCATATCAATGAA
>JBDTMO010000307.1:0-6828 GCA_039934235.1 bacterium
AGGTGACCGGGCGACAGCCGCAACACCATGTCCCACTCATCGAACGCGCGCTCGATGTCGCCGGCGTCCGCATGGATACGGGCAAGCAGGTCATGTGCGTCCGCAAGGTGCGGATGACGCTCGAGTCCGCGCAGCGTGACCTTGAGCGCCATCTCACGCTGCCCCTGCCGGCGCAGCGTCTCGCCGAGCAGCACGAACACTCGGCTGCCCGGATCCTGTGCGAGCTCATCACTCATACGGCGCACGTCGTCAGCCATTCGCGTGCGCCTCCAGCACATGTTGCATTCGAGTCAGCACGTCGAGTCCTTCGCGCACACGCCCCACGTCGGGCGATCCTGGTGCCAGCCGCAGAAAGTGCTCCCAACTCGCGCGCGCGTTCGCGAAATCGCCGACACGCACAGCCGCGAAGCCAAGGTCGCGATGCACTTCCGGCGTGATGGGATCGGCATGCACGGCGCGGCGCAACTCGTCCACCGCGTCCTGATACCGCGCCAGCTGCGCAAGCGCCTTCGCGATTACCAACCGAGACGCCGTCTCGTCTGCGCCGGCCCCGAGTGCCGCACGGGCCTCGCCAAGCGCATCCTCCGGGCGACCGCCCTCCAGCGCATCCTGCGCACTCTCCAGCGCCTCGGCAGAGCCGTTCAGCGCTGCCATCGTGCGCAGCGAAACGCGCTCCGGCGCCTTCAACACGGCGACGCCCGTGGACACCAGGCCATACGCAATCTTCGCGATTTCGAATTCGCTGCTGCCCAGCGAACCCGCGATGCCACGGAGATCCCGCTCGCCATCGATCATCATCAGCACTTCCCACTCGTGCGGCAGCAGGTCGAGCACCGAGGCGCGATCATCCTCCACCGGCGCGAGCGACGGCACCACACTGAGGCTCGGCACCTTGTCGGCAATGCGCGACCACTCGTCGATACGGCGCGCGCCTTCCATGAGTAACGACTCGGTGGAAATGCGGATGCGCGCATCCACCGGCACATTCGAGACAACGCACTCCTCGAACGAAAAGAATCCTTCGCGCCACGACATGAGCTCGAAGACCACGTTCTCGATGGCCATGCGAAGCTGTCGCTCCAGTTCACGCTGCGTAATTGCGCGCGCCAACACCAACCGGTCGCCAAGCCCCATCCCCGGTTCTTCGGGCAGCGCGTTTGCCAATTCCATCTCCGCGTCGCCGATTTTTCCCGCCTGGCGGAGAATGCGCTCGATGGACGTGGGATTGCTCTGGATGCTCGCATGAATCACGCGGCCGCCGTCGAACAGGACGTCCCCGGCGTCGTCACGCAGCTCTGACGTCACGCGCAACGCACCCGTCTTCCGGCTCAAGTCCAGCAGCTGGAAAACGTCGTGAATGCCGAGTTCGCGGAGTGGGCCTTCGATCGCCACGGTTCAGCGCTCCCCGGCGTTCGCGAAGATGGCGTGCAGGTCGGCCGCCGTGCGCGCGTCCCTCCGCGCCTGACGCGCGAAATGACCCGCCGGCTCCAACTCGATGACCCGCCGCCACCGAACAATTGCGTCGCGAAAACGCTTCTGGTCTTTCAGCAGCACGCCTTCATAGTACAACGCGCCGACATGAGACGGATCGAAGCGCAGGATTCGGCGAAACGCATGAGCCGCGTCGCGCCGATTGTCGAGCACGATAAGCGTCTCGCCGAGTGCGAGCAGTGCGTCGAGGTGGTACGGATCGCGTTCGAGGAGCGCAATCAGCAATTCCAGTGCATTCTCAGCCTTGTCGCTCGTCCGGCGCAGGGACGCCAACTCCAGCGTCGCCTCGGCGTATGTCGGAACGGCGTCGAGCGCGGCCTCCAGTTCCAGTTCTGCCTCATGGACGTTCCCGCGCGACCGCAGTAGCCGTGCGAGCTGGAAGCGGACCACCGCAAACTCCGAGTCCAGCTCCAACGCCTGTCGATAGGCCGCCATCGCACCTTCGTTGTCGCCGAGCGCGCGCGCGATGTCTCCAACGCGCTGATGCACATCGGGACGCTGCGGCGCCAGCCGGCGCGCATCATCGAGTGCAGCGAGCGCAGCTGCCGGGTCGCCCGTTCCCGCGCGTGCGGCGGCCACCAACATCGTCGCGTCCACATCCAGCGGATTCGCCGCCGCGAGCGCCTCGGCGATCGGTCGTGCATCGTGCGCACGATTCATCGAGAGCAGTGACCACCCCTCGCCCAACTGTGGTCGCAGCGCATGCGGATCCTCGCGGCGGGCTTGCCGGTAGCGCTCGATGGCTTCGCCGTGCAATCCCTGTCGCGCGTAGATGTCGCCGAGCAGCGAGAATCCTTCCGCCTGTGGTGCGCCACGCGTAAGGGCGCGACTCACCTCGGCCGCCGCGCGGTCGACGAGACCCATGCCGAGATAGTCCGCCGCCATGGCGTACGGATCACTCGATTCCGTCGCCGCCGCTTGAAGATTCGCATCGGGCAGCGTCGCAGCGGGAGCGAGCGACGTGAATAGCGAATCGAGGACGGCCGAGTCGAAGGCGAAATCCTCGACCGAATCATCCATCCGCTCAACAGCGCCCAAGTCCGGCTTGATCGAGAGATCCGGATCTTCGTACTCGAGATCGATGGCGAGCTCGAACTTCTGCGCGACGTAATACGGGTCGAGCTCGAGCGCGCGCTTGGTCTCGCGCAACGCGCCCTCGAAATCGCCAAGATTCGAAAGTGTGAAGCTGAGGTTGTAGTGTGCTTCGGCAGAATCGGGCTTGGCCTGCACGGCACGCGCGAACGCATTGCGCGCATCTTCGTAGCGGCGCAGCTCGGAGAGCACGAGCCCCACGCCGTTCCATGCGGCCGCGTCCTCCTGCACGCGCTGGAGCACAGTGCGATAGGACTCGAGTGCGAGCTGAAAGCGCTTCCCCTTTGCGAAGAGCAGGGCGAGGTTCAGTCGCGCCTTGTCGAACGTCGGTTGCGCGTGAAGCGCTTCCAGGAACGACTCGATCGCACCTTCTGTATCTCCGCAGTGGTAGCGTGCGACACCGAGGTTGTTGTGCGCCAGCGCGTAGCCCGGCTCCGCCATCACCGCGCGCCGGTAACTCTCCTGCGCTTCGACGAACAAGCCGTCCTGGTGCAGCGCGACGCCGCGTTCGTTCCACAGCTTCGGGCTGATCGGCGCATTTACGAGGAGCTCATCGTACAAGGCGACCGCTGCCTTCGGCTCGCGTCGCAGCAAGTGCACTTCGGCCATCGCCTGTAAAACGAGCGGACGATCTTCTCCTCGATCGAGCGCCTTTGCGTACTCGCGCAGCGCCTCGCCGTAGTATCCCTTCTGCCGAAACGCGAGGCCGAGGTTGAATTGCGCGAGCTGTCCCTCAGGCTGCACCTCCATCGCCGAGATGCGGATGGACGAGCGCGCAGGCGTGTGTTGCCCATCGCGCTTCTGCGAGCGGCGCTCCTCGATCGCGAGGATCGCCTGCGCACGCGAGAGCGCGGGATTCAGCTGGATCGCGCGACGCGTTACGTTGCGCGCTTCCTCATGCAGGCCGAGATCGCCGAGCACGAATCCCATGAGGTAGTACGCATCGGGATTGCTCGGATTGAGTTCGACAGCACGTCGTAGCGCGGCCAGTGCGCCCTCACTCACGCCGCGATTGTACAACACCTCGCCGATGTAGAAATTCACGACAGAGCTGGAAGGATCGAGCGCGAGCCCTCGCTCCAGGTATCCGAGCGCCTTGTCGAGATCACCGTTGGTCCGCTCGGCAAGCCCAAGCTGCACGAGTGCCCCAATGTCCGTTGGGTGATACCGCAGCAACTCCGTGAACTCTCCAACCGCATCGGCGGTCTGTCCGAGCAGCGCAAAGGTGCGGCCCAGCTCCCATCGAATCTCGCGATCGTCGGGCCGCACGCGGAGATGCTCGGTCAGCTCACCGACGCGCTTGTCGTAATAACCGGTGTTGAAGTACGCGATTTCGAGATTGCGCTGCGCCACGAGCATCTTGGCGTCGAGCTCCAGCGCGCGCATGAGCGCCCCCACTGCCTCTTCGTACAATCCCTTGTTGTAATACAGGACGCCGAGGTTGTTGTGCGCACCGGCATCGGATGGATCGATGCGCCGCGCGAACGATCGCAGCACATCACGATCGCGCTCGGAGGGAAGTGTGGAGGCCATCGGCGACTGCGCTGTGGAAAGCGCTTACGCGACGCGCACGGCGCGCAGGATCGCCTGAAGCGATGCCGGGTCGGGAAGCAACAGGAAGAATCCGCGCAGCTTTTCTCCGACGTCGTGCATGAAGAATTCGCTCTCCACGCAAAACACGTAGTCCTTGTCAGTGCCGAATTGGAGATAGGCAGTTGTCAGGACGGCCGTGCTCATGTCGATCGCGAGCGACGGAGGAGACGGCAGCAGCATCATCCCCATGAAGTCGCTCAGCGCATTCATGTACGCGCTGCTGAGGATGTTGCCGGCTTCCTTGATGGCGGACTGCTCCATCTCACCCATCTCCATGCTCGAACCGGCTGGACGGCGCAGCATCAGCTCGGCCAGGCGCACCGCCGTGGGCTTTGGGAACACGAGCAGCGTGCGTCCCGTGAGATCGCCCATCATGTGCATCAGCACGGCCGCGACAGGCTCCTCGGGTTCTGAAATCTGTGGCGGCACATCCTCCAGGCGCGAGACGTTGATCGTCGGCACGCTGATCATGATTGTGCTGTTGATCATCTGCGAGAGCGCCGTGGCGGCGTGTCCGGCGCCGATGTTCGCAACTTCGCGCAGCGCGTCGAGCTGCAGCGCCTTCAGCGAGCGTAGATCGTCCATATCGTATTCCCTCTAAAGAAGGCTGCTGACATCGAGAATCAGCGCCGGTGCCCCGTCGCCGAGAATGGTCGCCCCGCCAAAGAGCGAGCGGGCGTCGTGCACGCCGTCAAACTGCTTGACGACGATTTCCTGTTGTCCGATCAACGCGTCCACCACGAGTGCGGCGCGCCGCTCCGCCAGTTCGACGACGATCACCTGCTCGCGGCCACTGGGTGGCTCTCCCGCAAAGTCCACGAGTGACCGCAGCCGCACCAGCGGCAGCACCTGATCGCGCAGCATGAGTACTTCGCGACCCTGCACCATGCGGTGAATCGTCGGGCGTAGCTCCACCGTCTCGAGCACGTGGGTCATGGGCACGGCGTAGATCTCGTCGCCAATGCGCGCCAGGAGGGACCGGATAATCGCCAACGTGAGCGGAAGGCGAAGTGTCACGGTCGTCCCCTCGTCGGGGACACTGCGAATGTCCACCGATCCACCCAGCGCTCGCACCCGGTTGTACACAGCATCCACGCCCACGCCGCGGCCCGAAAGATCCGTGACTCGCTCGGCCGTCGAAAACCCGGCGCGCGCGATGATCCGTACGAGCTCGTCGTCATTGAGGTCGATCTTGCCGGCGTCCACCAGGCCGCTCTCCTGCGCCCGCGCCAGCACGCGCTCCCGATCGATGCCCTTGCCGTCGTCGCTCACGCGAATCGCGACGGCGGAGCGGTCGCGCAGTGCACTGAGGACAAGACGGCCAGCGGGAGGCTTGCCTTTCGCGATGCGCACCTCAGGCGATTCGATGCCATGGTCCACGGCATTGCGCAGCAAGTGGACGATCGGATCGCCCACTTCCTCGAGCATCGAGCGGTCGAGCTCCACCTCCTTCCCCTCGACCACGAACTCCACCTGCTTGTCCACTGATCGTGCCGCGTCGCGCACCAGCCGAGGGAAGCGGTCGAACACCTGCCACACCGGGACCATGCGACTCGTCATGATCTCGTCCTGCAAGTCGGCCACGAGGCGCGACGCCTGTGCCACCGTCTCGATCAACGCCGGATCTTCGCTGGTGCCGGCGAGCAGGAGCAGGCGGCCGCGCGTGATCACCAGCTCGCCGATGAGGTTCATCAGGTTGTCGAGGCGGCGGAGGTCGATGCGCACGCTGCGCTGCTTGCGCGCCTCTGGTGCGACAGTCGCAATGGCGGGCATCGATGCGCCGGCCAGCTCGGCGACGCTGAATTCCATCGTGTTCTGCGGCATGTCAGACGGCTCGTCTTCGCCAAGGCGAACGTCGGCAACGTCGCCGGCTTTGCGGAGCGCGTTACCAACTTCTTCGAGCGAGCGATCCGTGTGCAGGCGCAACGCGAAGTCATGATCGAAGTGGTCCGCTTGCATCGCGTCGAGCGATGGTGAGCAGCCGACCACGTCTCCAAGCTGGTTTGCCACCTGCACAACGAGAAAGGCGCGCACGCCCTTGAGTGGCGTTCCCTGCGCCAGCCGGATGCGCACGAGCAGGCCGTCACCGCCGGGTGCGGCAGCGGTCCACGTACCTTCCTCCACAACGCGCAGGGACGTCGACGCACGACCTCGGCTCAGGTTCGGGCCGGCCGTTCCTTGCGTGCGCAGCTGCGCGACGATGGCGTCGACGTCTGCGGTGTTCGATCGCCCAAGCACCGCGCCCTCGATCGCCGTTTCGAGGACATCAGCGGCCTGGAAGAGCAACTGCATCAAGTGCTCATCCACGACGCGTGTTCCGCGACGGACGTTGTCGAGCAGCGTCTCGAGTTCGTGGGACAGCGAGGCGACGGCCGCGTAGCCCATCGTCGCGCTCATCCCCTTGATGGTATGGACGCCGCGAAAAATCGCGCCCACGGGCTCAGCACCCCCCTCCCCCCGCTCGAGCTCGAGCAGCGAGTGGTTGATGGCGGAGACGTGTTCGCGGCTCTCGGTGAGAAAGAGCTCCGCGTACTGGGCGCTATCCACTGAATCGATGGTCGCGAAGGTATTGAGCGCCCTTGCCGCCTGCCGGCGACATCACCCCAGCACGCGCTGCACGGCTTCGAGCACGCGGCTCGGTTGAAACGGCTT
>JBDTMO010000308.1:0-6812 GCA_039934235.1 bacterium
GCCGAGCCCCGTGAACCACTGCAGTTCCTTCATGGTTGCCGGTCCGACCCACCGAAAGAAGCGACGCGCGAGTTCGGTGAACGCGTCGTCCGTTCGGAATGTCGCGCTGCGAAGTGGATTTGGGGACCAACGCACGTACTTGAAGCGCTGCTGATCCAACCGGCCGCCGACGGGCACCCGACGGATGTCTCCGCGCGCCTGAAGCAGTCCGAGCGCCAACGGCAGCGTGGTGATCATCCCTTTCTTTTTGCCTGCGTCGCCGAGATTGCGCACAGCGTTGCCGACTAGCTGCTTGATGGCCTCCGGATCGAGTGGCTCGTCGCCGATCGCCGCAACGACCGCAGCGCAGAGCGTGTCGATCTCTGGCCCATGGACACCAAGACTCGCGGCTGTCTTGACCTCAGCCTGCCCGTACACCTGCGCGATGGTGAGGCCGAGCGGATAGTCGCTTGCGGGGAGGACGTAGGCGCAACCGCGCGCAGAGGGAAGCTCGTGAATCTCGAGCGAAGCGACGGCGGCATCGGCGGCTTCGCGAGACGTACCAGCCCTGGCAAAGAACGTCAAGTATGGGCCGACACCGCCAACTGAGCGCGCCCAACCTGAACGTGCGAGGACGTCCGCGGGCGACTTGTCGCGGAGGGAGCCATCGAGTCCCTGCCGATGGGAATACCACGCGCGGAGTTTGATGGGGTCAATCATGTGTTGACGGACAGGGTTGCGATTGAACAAAACCGGAAGTGCAGATCCTTCGCTACGCTGAGGACGAACAAGGGCGCAGCGCAACAGCAAGTGCAGATCCTTCGACTCGCTGTGCTCGCTCAGGATGACAAGGCGTGCGGATCCTTCGACTCGCTGCTCGCTCAGGATGACAGACTTATTTGCGCCGAGGACGCTGTTTCGCCGAAATGGAACGAATGATCGTGAGTCCCTTGCCGGAATCTGGCAGCGGCACGCGAGAGCACGCGATCGCCGCACCGATCAAATCCACAACCGCTGGCTCGGACAACGTCGCAGCACTCGGCAGGCGAATGAAGCGGTTCTGCTTTCCACCGCCCTGCAACAGCGTGTGTGGATCTGGCACCGACGCGCCGTGATAGAACGACAGCCCCACACCATTCGCTGCGGCGGCGAGCGACACGATACAATCAGTGGGTCGCTCACTCGGACAATATCCGATGACGAAGAAGTTGTAGTTATCGTACACCAATTCATTCGCCGTCGGCATGCGCTTTCGTAGTGCCGACCGGCAATCGCGGATCACTTTCGCGACGTCCGGATCGAACTTGGCGATGAATGCCGCGAGCTGTTGCGCTGGCGACTCAGTGGCAGCTGGCGCGGCGATCCTCTTCTTCGTGTCGTTCTTCACATTGGCCCCTTGCCAAGCGTGTGCGCATTTCTGAACGTCCTGAATCCCCAACCACGACACCGATGCCCCTCGCTCGCCGCTCGCTCGCCGTCCTCGCCTTCGCGGGCAGCGTTCCTCTCGCAACCGCCGGCGCGCAACAAGCGTCGTTCGTCTACCGGCTCGGCAAGGATACGCTTGCGGTCGAGCAGTACACGCGGACCGCTACCAGGCTCACTGGCGACGTGGTCAGCCGGAGCGGCGTGGCCGTCGTGCGAACGCAGTACGATGCGACATTGGGTAAGGATGGCAAGGTGACGGCAGCGACGTACAGGATTCTCGGGTCGGATGGCAAGCCAATCAAGGGACGTCCTGTCGAGGTGCGGTATGCTGTTGCGGGTGATTCGACCACGCGCACGGTCGTGTGGGCGGACAGCACGCAGACGCGAACGCTCGCGGCCGCGAGCGCCGTGCCGTTTGCCGGGCCGTCGTATGGCATGCTGGAGGTGGCGTTTGGAGCAATGCGACGCGGCAGCATGTCGACTGGCACATTCCCCGTGTTGGGCGTGGGTGCCGCGCTGACGCTCCCCACGATGGCGTTCACCATTGCCGGCGGCGACACGATTCGCCAGGCGAATGGCGTGGTGTATCGCGTCGATCGCGAGGGCAGGCTTCAGTCGTACGACGCGTCGAGCACGACGGCCAAGTGGATCGCGACGCGCGGAACGGGCGGCCTGGACATCGCGGGCATCGCAAGTCGCATGGCCCCGACAGGAGTGCTCTCGTCGCGCGGCACGGCGCGCGCCGCGTTTCAGTCGTTGAATGCCAGTGGCCAGGCCACTCCCGGTGGCGTCGTGATGATCGATTACGGACGTCCGCTGGTTCGCGAGCGAACGGTGTGGGGTGGACTGCTCATTCCGCTCGACACCATCTGGCGTCTTGGTGCGAATGACGCGACGCACTTCGCGACGTCGCGCGAGATCGCGTTCGGCGACGTCGTGGTTCCTCCGGGACTGTACACCCTCTTCCTGTATAACGCGAAGGGTGGGCCGATGCTGGCGATCAGCAAGCAGACGGGCCAATGGGGAACGGTCTACGATCAGGCGAAGGACCTGGTGCGCATTCCTCTCGCCCTGAGCGCGACGCCCGAGCACGTGGAGGAATTCACGATCGCCGTTCGGCAAGCCGCGCCGAATCGTGGCGCCCTCGAGTTCGCGTGGGGAAACCAGGTGGCCTCGGCGAGTTTCGTGGTGCATTGAGCGCGGGCGAGAATGTGCAGATCCTTCGACTCGCTTCGCTCGCTCAGGATGACAACAGCAGGTGCAGATCCTTCGACTCGCTTCGCTCGCTCAGGATGACAGACGGCTCGCTTCGCTCGCTCAGGATGACAGACGGCTCGCTTCGCTCGCAAGGATGACAATAATGAATCTTCGTTCGCTGGCCGTCGTCGTTCTCGTCGCACCGGTTCTTGCTGCGCAGCAAGTGCCCAAGGCGACGCCGCTCAAGATCGATCCACTCGCGAGTGTGCCCAAGCTGAGCACTCTCGTCGCGCGGCCATCGAGCGACCTCGCACCCGTCGTCGAGCGATTCTCGGCAGACCAGCAATCGCTCACGCGCCGGTATGACGCGAATGATTCGCCAGACCAGCGCAAGCGGATGCGCGCTTTCGCGACGACGTGGCGCTCGCGGTTGCGCGACCTGGACTTCGACAAGCTCAATCAGGAAGGTCGTGCGGATTACGTCCTTCTCGACAACCTGTTGAAGCACCAACTCGCGGTGCTCGATCGCGACGACAAGAAGCGCGGTGAAACGGCACCGCTGCTTCCATTCGCCGATCGCCTGCTCGCACTGCAGGACACACGGCGCGACCTCGTCGCCGTCGATCCGCCATCCGCAGCGCGCACGCTCGCGCAGGTGATGCGCCAGGTGGACAGCATGCGAACGCTCTTCGAGCCCGCTCCGGCTGGCGCTCGCGGCGCGCAACCCGACAGCACTGCAAAGCCGCGTGCACAACCGCCGCGCGTCTCGCGCACCGTCGCCAATCGCGCCGCGGAGAACATCGATCAGGTGCGCGGCATCGTCACCAACTGGTACCGCTATTACGACGGTTACGATCCGCAGTTCACATGGTGGACCAAGTCACCGTACGCTCGGCTCGACTCCGCGCTCACGCGTTATGCGCGCACGTTGCGCGAACGCGTCGTCGGCATTCCACCCGCGGTCCTGGCTGCGAACAGCGGACGCGGGGGCGGTGGCGGCGCAGGAGCGGGTGCGGGGCCAGCGAACGACGGTCCGATCATTGGCGACCCGATCGGCGCGGAAGGGCTGAAGGAAGATCTCGAGCACGAGATGATTCCGTACACGCCGCAGGAATTGATTGCCATCGCTGAGCGAGAGTATGCCTTCTCGCTGAGCGAAGTGAAGAAGGCCGCGCGCGACCTCGGACTCGGCGACAACTGGAAAGCAGCGATGGAGAAGGTGAAGGACACGTACGTCGAGCCGGGCAAGCAGCCGGAGATGATTCGCGATCTCGCCAGGCAGGCGGAGGCGTACTTCGACGCGCATGACTGGGTGACGATTCCGCCGTTGGCGCGCGAAGATTGGCGAATGGAGATGCTCAGCCCGGAGCGCCAGAAGGTGAGTCCGTTCTTCCTCGGCGGCGAATCGATCCTCGTGTCGTACCCAACCGCGGACATGACGGACGAAGACAAGCTCATGAGCTTACGCGGCAACAATCCGCACTTCTCGCACGCCACGGTTTTTCACGAGCTCAACCCGGGACATCATCTGCAGGGCTTCATGCAGGCGCGCTATAATCCGCATCGGCGCATCTTCAGCACGCCGTTCTGGAACGAAGGACAGTCACTGTATTGGGAGATGTTTCTCTGGGATCATGGCTTCCATGCCAGCGCTGAAGATCGGGTCGGTGCACTGTTCTGGCGCATGCATCGCAGCGCGCGCATCATCTTCTCCTTGAACTTCCATCTCGGTAAGATGACGCCGGATCAGGCGATTCAATTCCTTGTCGACACCGTTGGCTTCGAGCGCGCAAATGCAGAGGGAGAAGTTCGTCGCTCGTTCAATGGCAGTTACTCGCCCTTGTATCAAGCCGGCTACATGCTCGGTGGACTCGAGCTTCGCGCGCTGCATCACGAGCTCGTGGACAGCGGCAAGATGACGGAGCGCGCATTCCACGACGCCGTGCTCGAGGGCGGCGCGATGCCCATTGCGATGGTGCGTGCGCGGCTGGAGAAGTTGTCGATTACGCGCGATGGCCTGGCACCATGGCGATTCGCCGAGCAGCTACCTCCGCCCATACCGTGGGCGGGAGGGCGCTAGCGTATGACGGCGCCCGATAAGAGCACTCGTCTCAGCACGCAAGACGACCTATCGGACCTTGGGTTCGGGCGGGTCGTCGCGCAGCAGGTGCGTGGCCGCTTCTTCTCGCGCGATGGAACGCCGACGAGTCGCAAGTATGGACTAGGCTCGCAGCGCGCCGAACGATTCTACCTCAGTGCGCTGAATGCGAGGTGGCCGGCATTTCTCTTGTGGTTGACCGGTTCGCTCCTGCTCGTGAATGGGTTCTTCGCGTTGGCGTACGTCGCGCTCGGCACGGGTGCCCTCTCGGGCGATGAGGCACTCGCCGCACAGGATCCGTTTCTTCGTGCGCTCAGCTTTAGCGTGGCGCTCTTTACGACCACCGGTTCCGAGTCCGTGCATGCCGTGGGGGCCACCGCGCATTGGCTCACGGTGTTCGAGTCGCTCCTGGGCCCACTGCTTTTTCTGTGCACCGGTGGCTTGCTCATCGCGCGACTCACTCGGCCGCGGATGAGCATTCGGTTCAGCGAGTCCGCTGTCATCGCGCCCTTTCAGGGCGGACGCGGCCTGATGTTTCGCATGGTGAATGTGCAACCGGGTGAACTGTCCGACGTGCAAGTGCGCGTCAACCTTGCGCTGTTCGAGACCGTGGATGGCCAGCGTGTGCGCAAGTTTCACCAACTCCCGCTCGAGCGTTCCTCGGTGGAGTTCTTCACACTGCATTGGACCGTTGTGCATCCGATCACGAAAGACAGCCCGCTGCGTGGTGCGACACCCGACACCGTACGCGAAAGTGAAGCGGAGTTGTTGATCCTGGTGAACGCGCACGAGGAAACGTTTTCGACGCGGGTGACGACGCGCAGCTCGTATCTGTGGGACGAGTTTCGGTGGGATGCAAAGTTCGCGAGCATCTTCGCGAGTGGGCCGGAGGGGGTGCTCGCCATCGATGTGGAGCGGCTGGATCGCATGGAGCGTCTCGACGATGGCGCGACGCGCACGCCGGCCGCGCTGGAGGTTGTCAGTGACGCGGCCGCCGCGCAGAAGGCCTGACGCGCTGCAACAGCGCAACGCATGACACACCTCTCGCCGATCGTTCTGGCCATCGCGTTCGCGGCGCTTGTCGTGGCGTTGACGGCGTTGGCGCGGCGACTGCCTGTGCCCACCCCGATTCTGCAGGTCGCCGCTGGGCTGATCATCGGGATGGTGCCCGGCGTCAAGATACCGGACCTCGATCCGGATCTGGTCTTCTTCGTCTTCCTGCCGCCGATCCTGTGGTCGGCGGCGTTCTTTACGTCGGTGCGCGACTTCAAGGCGAACATTCGCGCCATCGGATGGCTCGCGGTGGGGCTCGTGCTGGCCACAACGCTCGTCGTCGCGCTTACAGCCCGCGCGTTTGTACCGGGAATGCCGTGGGCCGTTGCCATTGCGCTCGGTGCCATTATCTCACCGCCCGACGCAGTTGCCGCGGTGGCGATTGTGTCGCGGCTGCCCGTTCCTGCGCGCGTCGTCACGATTCTCGAGGGCGAGAGCCTCGTGAACGACGCGTCGGCGCTCGTGCTGTATCGCGCCGCCATCGCCGCGGCCGTCACCGGGCAATTCAGTTGGGGCGCGACAATCGTTCGCTTCTTCATCGACGCGATTGTTGGTGTATTGGTTGGGATGCTCGTGGCGTGGCTCATCATTCGCGCCATGCGTTGGACGAAGGACGCGCTGGCAGAAACCGTGCTTACACTCGTTGGCCCGTACGTCGCGTGGGTCGCGGCGGAGCGCTTACACGTTTCCGCGGTTCTCGCCTGCGTGGCCGGCGGCATCTATCTAAGGCAGCACTTCTCCACAGCGGTTGGCGCGATGTCGCGGCTGCAAACGAGGAACGTGTGGGAACTGCTCCTGTTCCTCCTCAACGCGCTGATCTTCCTGCTGCTCGGCGAGCAATTCACGGAGCTGATTCCTCGTGTTCCCGCTGGCGAGTTGGGTGCTGTCATTCGTCTGGGCATCACGGTGGCCGCGGTTGCGATCGTCGTGCGCCTCGTGTGGGTTCCCCTTGTCACCGTCGTGCCGCGCATGATGAAGCGTCGCGCGCGAAGAGACCTGCCCGCAATTCGGTGGAAGAATGTGTCGCTGGTGGCGTGGACGAGCATGCGCGGCATCGTGT
>JBDTMO010000309.1:0-6793 GCA_039934235.1 bacterium
GGCGCGCTCGAGATGTCGAACGTGGACCTCGCGCAGGAGTTCACGAGCATGATCATCGCGCAGCGCGGATTTCAGGCAAACGGACGCGTGATCACCACCAGCGACCAGATGCTCGAGGAGTTGGTGCAGCTCAAGCGGTAAGCCGGTTGGCGTGATCAAGTGGTCGCCGCGGAGGGCTGGCTCCCCATCGGAGTCAGCCCTTCGCGCGCACTCGGCAAAAAGTGCTCGAGGCAAAAAGGGAAAAAGACGCCATGAGGTACCCGGCAATTCATGCCGGGTGGACGGCTTCTGTCGTGTGACAGGCGGCCGTGTTCGAAGTTGAGATAGCTACGTAACTCATTGTTGCAATGGGATTTACGACGGCGCACCGCGCGTCGGCCGCAACGGTATGCCACCTGCCAATACAGGTGTCACCGGCAGCCACATCGCCGTCCCGCCCGCAGTTGCATCGCCAGACCCGCCCTCCCGGTCCGAGCAATGGAATCATCCATACAAGAGTCCGAAATCCCAGGCGTTCCTGACGTCGTGGGGAGCAGTAAGCGCCCCATCATGATCGTCATCGCCGTCGGCCTGTTGATCGGCGCCGTTGTCGGCGTCTTTGGCGCCGGTCCAGCTGTCGTCGCGCGGTTCGGCCCAAAGGCCGTCGACACCACTCTGGTCAAATCCGAGCACGGAAAGGAAGCCGGAAAGGCGGGAGGGGAAAAAATCCTTCGCGTCGTCGACAACCTCGTTCTGAATCCCGCTGGCTCAGGCGGTACGCGATTCCTCATGGTGACCGCGACGTTGGAGGTAAAGGACGCCGCTGCCGATGAGGCACTGAAGGCGCGCGATGTCGAAGTGCGTGATGCCCTGATCGGATACTTCGGCCGGAAAACGGTGGACGAACTCACCGACATGGGTGGTCGCGACAACATCAAGAAGGACTTGCTGGCGTTGCTGAGGCCCCTCTTTCCCGCCGGGTCGATCAAGGCCGTGTACTTCCCGCAGTTCGTGATTCAATAATGTCGACGCCGAAGCGACTCGAATCGGTCGAGCAGGACCAGATCGACCAGCTGATTCGTGATTCTGGCGAGCCTGGCGGCGCCGCGCGCACGAAGCGGCAGGCGCGGCCCGAAGATCTTCAGATTTACGACTTCCGTCGGCCGAACCGTGTCTCGAAGGGCCGCCTCCGCACGCTCGAGGTGATGTACGAGCGTCTCGGCAAGGGCCTCGAGGCGTGGCTCACGGCCCGCATTCGCGGCAACGTCGAGCTGCGATTCCGGAGTGCCGAGCAAATCTCGTTTGGCGAGTACTCGCTGTTCCTTACCTCGCCCTGCTGCTCGTACCTCGTGTCCATCAAGGACGCCGGTGGCCAACAGGGCGTCATCGACTTTGGCACCGAGTTGGCCTTCTTCCTGGTCGACCGGCTTCTTGGCGGCGCCGGAGAGCCCACGATCCTGGAACGCGCGCTTACGCCAATCGAACGCATGGCGTTGCGGGTGGTTGCCGAGCGCGTAGCGAGCCAGCTCGAGGAGACGTGGCGCGAGCAGGAAGATCTCGAAATGTCCATCGACGGGTTCGAGTCCGTTCCCGAAACGATGAGCGCGGTTGATCGCGAGGATCCGGTGCTCGTCGTCACGTTCAGCGCCACGTTCTGCAACAAGACGAGCGTGCTGTCGATCTGCCTTCCATTGGGCGTGCTCGAGAAGTTCTTCGTCGTTCGCACCTCGTCGCGCCGAGGAAACCTGTCCTCGCTCGGTTCGGAGAAGGAGCTGCTCGCGAATCGGACCAACACGGAAACGCAGATTCGTGCGACGTCGGTTCCGTTCCGCGTGCGCCTGCCGGACTTCCGCGTTTCCATGCGCGACCTCGCCAACCTCCAGGTGGGCACTGTACTCCCGACCGGCGTGCCTGCAGACGGTGGATTGCTCGCCTTTGTCGGCGCCACACCGCGTTTCATCTGCTCGGCAGGCTGGGTTGGCCGAACGCTTTCCGTCCAGGTGCAGGACACCATCGACGCGCCCTCACAGGGCGCCAACACCATACCGACTCCATGAATCAGGCCGAATTGGACGCGCTGATGTCCGGCGCGAAACCCGCTCCTGCATCACCGTCGCTCGACGTTGTGTCCCCCGTTGAATTCGATCAGCTGCACGAGGGCGCGAATACCGGCGGTGAAGTGCCGATGTCGATGCTCCTCGACCTCACGTTCCCGGTGTCCATCGAGCTCGGTCGGACAAGCATGACCGTGCAGGACATCCTGCGACTCGGACGCGGATCAGTCGTGCAGCTCGAGCGATTGGCTGGTGAGCCAATCGACATCTACGTCGGTGAGCGCCGCTTTGCAGAAGGCGAAGTGGTCATCCTGGGCGAGCATTTTGGTGTGCGTGTGACTCGCGTCATCGCGGCGTCCGGTCGTTCTGCGGCGGGCATCGCGTGAGCTTCGGTTCCTACATGGGGGTCGCCCTCGCGCTCGGACTGGTTCTCGTCCTGCTCGGCGTGTCGCTGAAGTTGTTGCAGCGACTCGCGCCGGGTACGACGCGCGGTCGTGTGCGCATTCCCATGGAAATCGTGCAGCGGATGTCGATTGGCCCCAAGCAGGGCATCGCCGTTGTGCGCGTCGGGTCGCGAATTGTCGCAGTCACCGTTGGTGAAGGCGGCATGCGCCGGTTGTTCGAGCTCGATGACGATGAAGTTGCCGCGGTGATGGCGGCGTCTGAGCCTGTTGAGCGTTCCGCCGGTATTGCGCGGCCAGATTTCAAGGCGGCATTCACCAGCGCCCTAAAGACGGCTGGCATTGGTGGCTCGCTGGTGGTCGTCCTGCTCGCGGCGGCGGTTAGCCGGGGTAATGCGCAGGTCCCTGCCGCACCGGTGCCGGCGGGACAGGTGCCAGCCGCGACGGTTCCCGTTGCCACAGCGCCGAAGACCGGCGCGAGCGCAGCATCAGCAATTGTCGATATTGCCAACCTGGCAACGCAGCCACCACGTACGAATGCGCCGCGTTCCCTCACGAGTGTCGCGCCGGTGCAAACGCGCCTTCGGCCGCAGACGCCAACGCCGGCTCCGCAAGTCGCGGCAACGGCAGCATCGAAGACACCACAGCAAGCAACGCCGGCCGCGACTGCGCCAGCGCCGGCCGCGCCGGCCGCAGGCGTCGCAACACTCGCCGTGACCAAGCTTGCACCATCGATGGACCTCCGCGTCGGTGATGATGGCGCGCGCGGTGGACTGCGACTCAGCGGCACCGTCGGGATCGTCGTGATGATGGGGTTGCTCACGCTGTTGCCCACGCTGCTCCTGATGATGACGAGTTTTACGCGCATCCTCATTGTGCTGCACTTCCTGCGGCAAGCGCTGGGCACGCAGAACGCACCGCCCGCACAACTCGTCGCCGCACTTGCGCTGCTGTTGTCTGGCTTCGTCATGGCGCCGACGCTTACGGCCGTAAACCGCGACGCGCTCCAGCCCTGGATGGCCGGCACGATTGATCAGGGCCAGATGCTGGAGCGCGGCGCAGTACCCTTCCGGGCGTTCATGCTGCGCCAGACGCGTGATCACGACCTGCAGGTCTTCGTCGATCTGTCGCAGGGTCCGCGGCCGGCGACTGCTGCCGACGTGCCGCTCGTTACGCTGATGTCGGCGTTCGTCACGAGTGAATTGCGCACGGCGTTCCAGATCGGCTTCGCGCTTTTCCTGCCCTTCATCATCATCGACGTCGTTGTGTCGTCGGTGCTCATGAGCATGGGCATGTTCATGCTCCCGCCCGCGATGATCTCGCTGCCGTTCAAGCTGCTCCTCTTCGTCCTCGTGGACGGATGGACGCTGATCGTGCAGAGCCTCGTCGCCAGTTTCCGCTAGGACGACCATGAGCCCGCAACTCGTCGTCGACCTGGCGCGCAACGCAATCATGATGGCGCTGATGCTGGCCGCGCCCATGCTCGTCGTCGCGCTGTTGCTCGGACTCATCGTGAGCATCCTCCAGGCCGTCACGCAGATCCAGGAGCAGACGCTCGCCTTTGTGCCAAAGCTCATCGGCGTTGCCGCGGTGTTCCTCGTCGCGTTGCCGTGGATCATCCAGACGCTCATTCGGTACACGACGGAGCTGTTTCGCAGCATTCCGAGCATGGCGCGCTGATGATCATCGCCGCCGTTGCGCCGTTCGATCCATTCGGAAAAGGATCGGTGACCGTGCTCGCGCTGCTCGGCCTGCGCCTGGGCGGACTCGTGCTGGTCGCGCCGGTGTTTTCCGCAAAGCCGATTCCGCCCATGGTGCGCGTCGGCATCGTGGTGCTGTTCACACTACTGTTGCAGCCCCTCGCACTTTCCACGGCACACGCAGACGCAGCGCTCACCTTCGAGAGCGCGTTCGCCGAAACACTCATCGGTTTCGCGATCGGTCTCGGTGCGGCGCTCATCGTCGGCGCCGCCGACGCCGCGGGTGAGCTTATCGCGATTCAGGTTGGCCTTTCGGGCGCAGCACTCTTCGATCCGCTCACCAATCAGCAAGGCCCCGCGCTCGGCCAATTCTGCTCGTTCTTTGCGCTGACGCTGATGCTCGCGCTCAACGGCCACATCATGATGATCGACGCCTTGGCGACGAGCACGCGGATGCTACCCGTTGGCGGCACGCTCGATCTCGTCGGTGGTTCACGCGCCATGGTCGGCATGGGCGGCCAGCTCTTCGGACTCGGCCTCAAGTTCGCCGCCCCCGTTATCGCGGTGATCCTCATCGCGAATGTCTCGCTCGCCATCCTCGGACGTGCAGCGCCGCAGCTCAACATCCTCTCGGTCGCCTTCCCCATTCAGATCGGTGTGGGGCTGGTCGGCTTTGCGGCGACCATCCCGGTGATCGCGATGTTCTTCAACGGTTGGCAAGGCATGTATGGCTCAATGCTGTCGCACTCGCTGGGCGCGTTGTCGCACGTGCCGCCCATGGCAGCGCGATGAGTGAGGACTCCGATGCGGAACGCACCGAAGAAGCCACGCAGCAGAAGAAGGACAATGCGCGTGACGAAGGTCGCATTCCCAAGAGCAATGAGCTCACGACTGCCGCATTGCTGCTCGGCAGCGCGCTCGTGCTCGACACCGCTGGCAGCTCGCTCGCCACAACGGTGTTCCACATGGCCGGCGACATCCTGGCCAACGTGGGCACGATGAGCCTCGATGCCGGTTCCGCAACGGTGTTGATTCGCGACCTCGGCTGGCAGCTCATTGCCGCCATCGGCGTGTTCGCCTGCGCAATGGCGGGCATCGCGTTCGTCATTACAGGTGCGCAGGCGCGCGGCGTCATCTCGATGAAGCCACTCGGTCCGGATTTCGGCCGCCTCAGCCCATTGAAGAATGGAAAGCGGTTGCTCAGCTCACAGGCGCTGATCGATCTCGCCAAGTCGCTGGCCAAGGTCGGGCTCATCGGTGGTGTGGTTTACAGCGCGCTGCGGTCTGCCATGCCCGATGCACTGCGCCTCGCGGAACTCCCGCCAATGGCGCTGATGCCGATGGTTCGCCAGTACAGCGTCCACCTGCTCATCACAGCCGGCATCGCGTATCTCGCACTCGCTGGCGCCGACTATCTCTGGCAGTGGTGGAGCTTCAACAAGGAGCTCCGCATGTCCAAGGAGGAGGTCAAGCAGGAGTCGAAGCAGCAGGACGGTGATCCGCACATCAAGGGTCGTCGCCGCCAGATCGCGCGCTCGTACGCGCGTCGCCAGATGCTGAAGGACGTGCCGAAGGCCGACGTCATCATCGTCAACCCGACGCATATCGCCATCGCGCTCAAGTACGACCCGGACATCGCGCCTGCCCCATACGTCCTCGCCATCGGCGAACGACTGGTTGCCGAGCGTATCAAGGCAATCGCGGCCGCGTCTGGTGTGCCGATCGTGCAGAACAAGCCCATCGCACGCGCACTCGTGAAGACGGCGAAGGTGGGCACGATGATTCCCGTCGAGCTCTACCTGGCCGTCGCCGAAATCCTCGCCTACGTGCTCAAGACGCGCGGCACGCGTGGCAGCTGGATCGGGAGTGCCACCGCATGACGCGCATCACGGCAACAACCCCACGCAAGGGCGCTGAACTCGTTCTCGGCATTGGCGTCGTCAGCATCATCGCGCTGTTGATGGTGCCACTGCCCGGCATGATCCTCGACTTGCTGATCGCCGCAAGCATCGGTGCCTCGCTCATCGTGCTGCTCGTCTCGCTCAACACCACGGACCCGCTCGAGTTCAGCTCGTTCCCGCAGGTGTTGCTCATTCTGACGCTGTTCCGCCTGGCGCTCAACGTCAGCTCCACGCGGTTGATTCTCGGTACCGGCCACGCCGGCGCCATCATCCAGGCATTCGGTGAGTTCGTCATCGGCGGCAACTACGCCGTTGGGCTCGTGCTCTTTCTCATCCTCGTCGGCATCAACTTCATCGTCGTCACCAAGGGCGCGGGACGAGTTGCCGAGGTTGCCGCGCGCTTTACGCTCGACGCAATGCCCGGCAAGCAGATGGCCATCGACGCCGACCTGTCCGCCGGCCTTATCGACGAAACGCAGGCGCGCCAGCGTCGCGAGGAAGTCGCCAGCGCAGCGGATTTCTACGGCGCGATGGACGGCTCATCGAAGTTCGTAAAGGGCGACGCCATCGCTGGCCTGCTCATCACGGCCATCAACATCATCGGCGGCTTCTTCATTGGCGTAGTGCAGCGCGGCATGCCCATGGCCGAGGCGCTCTCCAAGTACACCATCCTCACCGTGGGCGAAGGGCTGGTGGCGCAGATCCCCGCGCTGATCATCTCCACCGCGGCCGGTATCGTCGTGACGCATGCCGCCGGC
>JBDTMO010000310.1:0-6775 GCA_039934235.1 bacterium
TCTGTCGCGCCAGTCCGTGACGCTGACACACATCACGGGTATTTCCTGACACGCTCAGAATCCGCGCGATCGTATATGAAAGGAGTCTAACGCGCGAGCGGAATTCTCCGGTGCGTGGAAAGGTTGCGCGCGTGGCCATACCTGCGAGGGACGATGCTGGCGACTCCGGAACAGCTGCCGTACGAGCGAGATGCGCAACGCTCGCTCACGCGTGTATGGGCGCGCATGGTGGAAGGGCAGGCTGACGCGACCGGCGCTCGCGCACTCATCCGTGAGTCCTGGGCACGCTCGGCCGCCACGATTCGTCCTGACCTCTCCCTCGCGCCTGTCGTGCTCGACGACGATCTCCTCGCCGCGGAGCGCGATCGCGCGGACTGGCTGTCGTTGGCGTTTCGCGCCGCCGATCGCCTGAGCGCAGCGTTGTCGGAAGGCCACATTCTCAGCCTCTTTGATGCACGTGGGCAGATGCTCGCCTGCGAAGGCGACGGACGCGCGCGCGAAGGCCTCGCGCGGATCAATTTCCGGCCTGGAGCGCTATGGACCGAAGGCGCCATCGGCACGAATGGTCCCGGAACGGCACTCCAGACGGAGAGCGCCGTTCACATCGTCGGCGCTGAGCATTTTTGCGAAGCCTTGCACGACTGGCACTGCGCCGCCGTTCCCCTGCGAGACGAAGTCACCGGCAGCATACTCGGCGTCATCGACGTGTCGGGATTCCGCCGCTATGCGCATCCCCATTCGTTTGAGTTGGCGCTGGCGCTCGCGTCGTCGGTGCAGCAGATGCTCACATTCCGCGAGTCGGAGCGGCGCTACGCCGTGCTCCATCGGTTTGCAGAGTTGTCGGCCACGCATTCGCACGATACGCTCGTCGCAGTCGATCGTGGCGGTCGCGTGCTGTTTGCTTCACCCGCAACACCGGCTGGACTTCGGCCCGGATCGGCCACCCCACTGGCACTGCGCACTGCCATGGCAGATCACGTGCGCTCGACAACTCCGGCCGACAATGGGCAAGAGGTTTTCCTGTCGCTGCATGAAGACATGGGCATCACGGCGCTCAGTCATCTCGTGATGGACGGCAACACACCGGTGGGAGCCTGCCTTGTCGTTCGTGGTAGTCCAGGCGCGAGTGGTCAAAGTGGTGCTCGCTCGCGCGTCGTGTCGCCGGCGGTGGCCGGTGTGACGCGCTACTCGTTTGCCGATGTCATCGGCGATGCGGGCTCACTGCGCGAGGCAGTTCGGATCGCGCGCGCGGCGTCTCGCAACACCCTGCCGGTATTGCTGAGCGGCGAGTCGGGCACCGGCAAGGAGGTGTTCGCGCAGGCCATTCACGATGCAAGTTCGCGACGAACGCAGCCGTTCGTCGCCGTGAATTGCGGCGCCCTTCCGCGCGAACTCGTTGAAACTGAGTTGTTCGGCTACGTGGGCGGGGCATTCACTGGTGCTCGTCGCGAAGGCCATCACGGGAAATTTCTGGCCGCCAATCACGGAACGATCTTCCTCGACGAAATCAGTGAGCTTCCTGCCGCCGCCCAGGCATCACTCCTTCGTATCCTGCAGGAGCATGAGATCACGCCGATCGGCAGTGCGCAGAGCAAGACACTCGATGTGCGCGTCATCGCGGCAACAAACCGTGACGTAGCGGAGGCCGTAGCGACCGGTCGGCTTCGGAGTGATCTCTACTTCCGACTCAATGTACTGCCAATCGACCTGCCGCCCCTTCGTGCGCGACGCGACGACATCGCGGCGCTCGCGCGCCATTTTCTCGCGCTCGCGATGGTCGAGGTGGAGCGCGGCGGCTTCACGTTCGACGATGATGTCGTCGAGAAGTTCGAGGCCTACGACTGGCCAGGCAACGTGCGCGAGCTCAAGAATCTCGTGCGAAGGCTCGTCGCTTTGGCGACGACGTCTCGCCTCACTGTCGATCAACTGCCGGACACCATGCTCCACCGCGGTGCCCCAGCGTTGTCCGGGGAGAGTGACGTCGACTTCATTCGCGGCGAAACGCTCGCGGCGTTGGAGAGCGCGCCGACGGTCGTTCAGGCGGCAGAGCGACTCGGAATCAACCGCAGCACCTTGTACAGGCGACTTGACCAATACGGACTTCGCCCGAAGCGGTCCCTCCGCGCGCGCTAGTCGAGTTGTCATCCTGGGCGACGTCGAAGGATCTGCACCTTACTGCGACGCGGGTCTTCTACGTTTGTTCAGCCGGGTGCAGATTCTTCGACTCGCTGCGCGGCTCAGGCTGACGCCGAATCGCTTGCCCACGATGACACGGCTACAACCGCGAGGACACATGACTCGTCCGCTGGCGACTCGACTCTTGGCGACCGCGACCTTCCTGGCGTTGACGCTGGGCCTGGCGGTTGCCCACGACAATTCTCCGGCTGCAATGGCGGCGGCTGGAACCAGCTTTCTCCAAAGCCTCACGCCTGAGCAGCGTCAACAGGCCGCGTTCGAATTCGGCCAGGATGAACGGACGCGCTGGAATTACATCCCCACGGAGCAGTTTCCGCGAAAGGGACTGACGATCAAGCAGATGAGCGACGCGCAGCGTAAACTCGCGCACGATCTGCTGAAAACCGGCATGAGCCAGCGCGGCTACATGACCGCCACGCAGATCATGGGTCTCGAGACGGTGCTCGGCGCAATCGAGGCAGCGCAGCGAGCGGCAGCCGCGCAGCCACCACAAGGCACTCCACTCGTGCGCGATTCGGAGCGGTATTTCTTCTCGATCTTCGGGGTGCCCTCGACGAAGGCAACCTGGGGCTGGCGCGTCGAAGGGCATCACGTGTCGTTGCACTTCACGATCGTCGATGGTGCGCTCGTCGCGGGATCGCCGTCGTTCTTCGGTTCCAATCCCGGCGAGGTGCGTGAGGGACCCAGGAAGGGCACGCGCATACTCGCTCTCGAAGAGGACGCCGCTCGAACCCTGCTGGAAACGCTGAACGCCGCGCAGCGCGTCAAGGCCGTCATTGATACGACGGCTCCCAACGACGTCGTCACAAAGGCGAGCGTGAAGATCGATCCGCTCTCGCCCGCAGGCATTCCAGCCGCTGACCTCTCCGCCGCACAACGCCTCCTGCTGGTAAGGCTGGTGGACGTCTACATCGGGCGCATGTCGGATGACATCGCCGCAAACGTGCGCGCGCGAATCGAAAAGGGTGGATGGGACAACGTTGCGTTCGCGTGGGCGGGAACGGGCGCGCGTGGGGCCAAGCACTACTATCGCGTGCAGGGCCCGACTTTCTTGATCGAATACGACAACACTCAGAACGACGGCAACCACATTCATTCGGTGTGGCGCGAGTTCAATGGCGACTTTGGCGCAGACCTCCTGCGCGATCATATAAAGGGCACTCCTCACCTGTAGGCGCGAAAGAGCGAAGGGCCCGCTAAAGAGCGGACCCTTCGCGCCGTCGTCAGGCCGTGCTCTCGAAAAATCGGTACGACGCCACCTCATGCAACACGGTCGTCTCCGGCTGCACGTCGCACCGATCGTGGATCTCCGCAACGAATGCCTTGAACGCCGGCAGGTTCTGCAGCGGACCGCCCTTGCCCTCGCCATCCTGCGAAACGATGTGCACGAAACTCACGCCGTCGTCGAGGCGGAAGCTCGCGTAGCGAAAGCCCTCCGGGCGCTCGCTCTCCAGCGACGCGAACACGGCCTGCACGAGCCGCGCATTCTCCTCGGCCCGATCTGCCTTCACGCGATACCGCACAATCATGTTCTTCATGATCCGGCGCCCGCCTTCACGGCAAGATCGTGTGCAACGGGGATTACCGTGACCGCGAATGGCGTCCCCGCATCGTCCGAGACGAAGGGCAACGCTCCCGCGAACGGATTGCCACCGAGTATTGCGTTGACGGCGTAAGGTGTGAAGAGCATGATGTGCGGATGCCAGGCCGCAATGCCGGGCCCGAGATACTGATCGGCGGAGAACATGTACGCGAGCGCCATTCCGTCCACTTTCGGAATCTCGCCCTTCGCGTACGCCGACTCGATGCCTTCGGCAATTTGGTCGGGAGTCTTGCCTGACATTCCCAGTGATGTCCGAAGCTCCTGGAATGGAAGAACCGATCGCGCTGCCGCAGAGTTGTAGCAAATAGGCGCGCGGATCTTGGGGTCGTAGATGATTTCACGGAACGACGCGGGGGTATACGTCGGCGCCGACCACCCGCGCAACACCAGGCACACAAACCCGTTGTCGCCTTCGTGCGCTACCTGATATCCAGTTTTCGTTAGAAGCTTGATGCTCGCACGCCCGGAGACACCGGAGGGCGCAGCACTCTTGGCGAGCGCAACTTCCGCGTCGCGCGGCATCATGAATGCGCTCAGCGGCGGCGCGGGTGCCTGCGCGGCCAGCACGCTCGCGCTGCCGAGCGAGAGCAGGATGTGTGGTAACAATCGCATTGGAGATTCTCCGTATTGGCGTTGGTGCCGAAGTCGTTTGCCTCCGGTCACTCACTCCGACGAATCTCGGGGAGCGAAAGGATACGCCGGTCGCGTATCCTTTTGATGTTCGTGTTTCGTCAAGTCATTGCGAGGTGCAGATCCTTCGACTCGCTTCGCTCGCTCAGGATGACAACAACCGACTCGCTTCGCTCGCTCAGGATGACAGAATGGAAAACACCACCGCTGATCTTCAGGCATCGCTTCACGACACACGGCGACGCTTTCTTGCGTTGGTCGACACCATACGGCCGGCGCTGCATCGCTTCTGCGCGCGCATGTGCGGCTCCGTACTCGATGGCGAAGACGTTGTGCAGGAAACCCTCGCGCAGGCGTTCTACTACCTGTCGTCGCTCCGCGACGAAACTCGCTTGGAGCCGTGGTTGTACCGAATCGCACATCATAAGTGCGTTGACTTCCTGCGCCGCGAACGGAGGGAACGGGAGGATACGGTGCCGTACGAGGACGAACATTCTCCAGTCGTCGGGCTCGAAGACGACGGCATGGACGATGAGCCCGTGACCGAAGCACTCGCCGCGATGGTCGGCGCGCTGCCACCGAAGGAGCGCGCGTGCGTCCTGCTCAAGGACGTTCTTGGCCTTCCACTCAGCGAAGTGGCAGGCATTGTCGACTCAACCCTTGGCGGTACCAAGTCCGCGCTGCATCGCGCGCGCGCCAAGCTGCGTGAGATCGACCAGCTGCCCACGCGCGCCCAGCTCGATCGCGAGCAGCAAAAGCTGTTGCTCGCCTATGTGGAGTGCTTCAACGATCGCAACTGGGACGGACTCCGACGCCTCATTCGCTCCGACGCGACCCTGGAGATCGTCGACGCGACATCGGATTCCGCAGACAATCTCGTCACCACGTACTTCGGCAACTACACCGCGCTTCCGTATGAATGGCGGCTATCGCTCGCGCTCGTGGACGGCGAACAGACCATCGTGCACTATAAGCGCGCTGGCGATGCGTGGCTGCCGCATACCGCCGTGCGCCTCTGGTGGGCCGACGGCAAGGTCACACGAATCAGGGACTACGTGCACGTGCACTACCTGCTCGCGTACGCCACCACAGAACGCCTGTCGCGTGGCTGACGTCACTCACTCCGCTGATGTCGCCACGGCCTCGACGACGCGAAACATTTCCTCGGAGCGCGTCATGATGCGCTCGTAATCTCCAATCATCCCTGAACGGGCGAGCGTCACTTCCTCCCGCCGATGCACCATCGCGCTCGCGATCCGCGCTGACGCCCGCACGTGCACCTCGCGCACGCCGCTCACGCGCACGACCTCTTCCACATTCTCCGCAGAGATCGATCCGCCCGCGAGAATGATGATCTTCTTTCCCGCCTGCTCCACAAGGCGTGCGAGCACTGGCGCACCCTCGAGCGCCGTCGCCGCACCACCAGACGTGAGCACACGAGTGACACCCAGCGCAATCAACGCGTCGAGCGCGGCCTGCTGATCGCGAGCGAAATCAAATGCGCGATGAAACGTCACCGGCATGTCGCCCGCCGCATCGACGAGCTTGCGCACCGTATCGACATCGATGTCGCCTTGGGGCGTGAGCGCGCCAATCACGACACCATCCGCATCGAGCGACCGCGCCATTTCGACGTCTCGCAGCATCACGTCGAGCTCATTGGCATCGTACAGAAAATCTCCGGCACGCGGCCTGATCAGCACGAACACCGGGATATCCACGCGTTCCCACACCGCCGCAATCAACCCCGCGCTCGGCGTCACGCCACCCTGCAACAGCTCGCCGCAGAGCTCGACACGTCCTGCTCCACCACGCTCGGCTTCCAGCGCCGCATCAATTGCGTCGACGCACGCCTCGACGAGGATGCTCATCGGGGCGAGATGTGCAGATCCTTCGACTCGCTTCGCTCGCTCAGGATGACACCGTTATTGCTTCGCTCGCTCAGGATGACACCTTTGTCGCTTCGCTCGCTCAGGATGACACCTTTCGTGGATTCCATTCGCCGCGTGCAACCGCCGGCTTGAACTTGTCGAGCCCGCGGGGCGGAAAGTCCAGCGTGCGGCCTTCTTCGGCACTCTTGTAGGCCGTCATCAACATCTGCACTACCTCAACCCCGTCGTCGAGCGTCAGCAACGGCGTCTCCTTGCCCAGGAAGCAGCGCACAAAATGACGGTCCTCGGCTTCATAGCCATAGGCCACCGCTTCATTCGGTACCACGGGCATCTGCCCCATCTCCGCATTCTGCTTCTCGACGAGATCTTCGCCGGCTCGGCCCTTCACTTCGCGGCTGAAGAAGAGCTTCAACCCGGAATCGAGACTGTTCCACGCCATCGAGTATTCAGGGCC
>JBDTMO010000311.1:0-6752 GCA_039934235.1 bacterium
TGAACGGTGAACGGTGAACGGTGAACGGTGAACGGTGAACGGTGAACGGTGAACCGTTAAGGCACATTCATGACGGAAGAATGGTCTTTCGTCGTGCCACGCAACTGACTGGCTAAAACTTCACGCGCTCGATCATCAGCAAGCCAGCGACGACGGCTGCGCCCGTACTCCCGTGCGCCAGCTTCACCGTGACGCCCTTCTCGCTGTACGCGTCGCAATAGCTACCGAACACACCGAACGGCACCGTGTAGTTCCGGATTCCGTCGCTCGGCATGCACGACGTACCCTCCACGCTGATGCTCGGCGGCGCGTCGGTTGAGTCGCGCGACACGTACTTCATCCAGAACACGCCACTTGGCAGCGGGAGCGTTGTGGTATCGCCGCGAGCCAATCGGATGTTCATGGCCACGAACCGCTGATCGGCTCGCAAGTTCGCGAACGAGTGCACCAGTTCGTGAACCACCACCTGCATGCGAGCGCTCCTATCGCCGACCATCACGTCGACCGAAGTCTCGCCGACCGCGCGCGGACGAATGCTTGCGCCTTCAAGCGTCGCAATCGAACTGTCGCGCACACCGGCAGAACCCCGTAGCTGCATCACCGGACGCCCGTCCACGCCAATGGCCGAGTACGGGAGATGGCGCGCCGAATCACCAGCCATGAAATCGATCCAGGTGCTGGCGCGAATTACCTGAACCGGCCGGCACAACACGGAGATCGTGGTGGTAACCGTGCCAAGCGACGCACGCACCGTTGCGTCCCCGTTTTCCTTGCATGTCACTTCACCCGCAGGCGTAATCGCGATTGGCGCGCCAGATGTCCATCGGTACTGCACACCGGTGGACGGAAGTATGTGTCCCGCCTCGTCGTGGACGCGCATCTTGAGCAGTGAGGGTCGTACGTTGTTCACGATGATTCCGTCGGCTGGATTGACGACGTCGGCAACGAGGCGCGCGGGCGGCCCGTTGCGCATTTGCATCGCGACCACAGCGAGCGTCGCGAACAACGCCAGTGCTCCGGCAACTGTCGCGATGCGTGTACGCGCATGCGGAGTGCCATGTCGAATCGCGCTCTGCAAGAGATGTGGCGCTGAGCGTAGCGCCTCGCGTGCGTACCACAAACGGGCTGTGCGTGCGCCATCGCGTTCGGCGCGCATGGCGTATTCCTCAGCGAGATCGCCAAGCACCGAGTCGGTAAAGGCGGTTTCGCCGCCGATGGCATGCAACAGCCACTCAGCGGTGGACAAGGGTCCGACGATCATCGCGTGCGTCTGCACGGGCTCGCCCGCGCGCGCTTCCGTGTGATGCTTCATGAGAGCTTCGGACGAAGGGAGCCGACGCCAGCCCAGAGCGCGGCGGACTGTCGCTGAGCGTCACGAAGCGCGCGGGCGCCGGCGCCAGTGACGACGAAGTGCCGTCGCGAGCGGCCGCCGCGCACAGACAACGGTTCGCTCGCGTAGGACTTGAGAAAGCCCTTGTCCTCGAGCCGCTGCAGTGTGGTATACACGGCACCCACCGAGTGATCGCGCCCAGTGCGCTCGGTCAGATCTCGGCGGACGGCGAGGCCGTAGGCGTCGTCGCCAAGTCGAGCGACGGCAAGCATTGCGGCGAGTTCGAGTGTTCCCAATGATGATGGCCTCATAAGTACTAGCTTGTAGAACAAATGCCAGCAGCGCAAGGCCCGATCGTCAGGAACCTGTAAACTCGTTGTATTCGCGCAACCGTTGACACCGGGCGGGGGTCTATGAATTGGCATCGCGACACTCCCACCCGCACCGGCCTCTCTCGATGAAGCGCATTTTGATCCTCTCCCTGGCGCTCGCAGCGTGCCAGCCCAGCCAGCCGGCCGAGCAATACGGCTTCGTCGCCCTGCTCGGCCAGGACACCGTGTCGGTGGAAAGTGTGACGCGACGAGGTGATGTCATCGAGAGCGACGAGGTCGATCGCTTCCCGCGCGTCCGTCGCCGGCACACGAAGCTTGAACTCGCGCCTGACGGGAGCATCAAGCATCTCGAGATGGATATCCGGACGCCGAGTGAGCCGTCGGGACAACGAGAGCGTCATGTCACGGCGGACGTCTCCCGTGATTCGGTCCATATCTCCAAGCGCGATTCCACGGGCACAAAGAACAGCGCGTTCGCGACGGGTGGCGTGCTCACCATGCCGCACCTTCCGCAGATGTACAGTCTTACCGACCTGTATTTTGCTGCGGCGCTCAAGCGAGCTGACTCCGTCAAGCTCGCCGCTGGGCAGAGCGTTGCCCTGCATCAGTACTACATCGATCGCGAGTTCGATCGCTTTCCGCTCCATGATGGAGTCGTGCGACCGCTCCCCGGTGGAAAGGCGGAGCTGAGCCACGATTGGCTTTCTGGATCCGCGGACGCGACGTTCGACTCCGCGCATCACATGCTGACCTACTCGGGCGCACGATCGACATACAAGGTCGAGGTAAAGCGCTTGACCGAGGGACCGGACGTCGCCGCCATTGGCGAGCGCTTTGCCGCACTCGAGACGGCAAACGGAGGTGCAAAGCAGTTGAGTGTCCGAGATACCGCGCGCGGAAGCATCGGCAGCGCGACCTTCACAGTGGATTACGGCCGTCCCCTCGCGCGCGGACGCGTGCTGGTGGGCAACATCATGCCGCTCGACCACGTGTGGCGCACCGGCGCCAACGCGGCGACGCAGTTCACGACTTCGGCGCCGATTACACTTGCCGGCATGAAGCTGCCCGCCGGGATGTACACGTTGTGGACTGTTCCGCGTGAGAAGGGAGCGGCGGAGTTGATCGTCAACACGCAGACGGGCCAGTGGGGCACCGGATACGACGACAAGTTCGACCTTGGCACGAAGTCCATGGCGACGGAGACGCTGAGCACACCAGTGGACAAGTTCACCATCTCGATTGTACCTGGCGATGCTCGGCACGGCACGCTCGTGATGGAGTGGGGCACGTTTCGCTGGACTGCGCCCATCGTGATCCTGTAGGCTACGCTTTCTTGCGTCGCTTTTTCTTTGGCTTCTTTTTCAACTTTGGCGGTGTGACACCGGACTGGTATCGCAGCCCGTCCACGAGGATTGCCGCGAGCCGGCGCGCCTGCTGCGGATTGTCGCCAAGATGGAGGAATGCGCCGCTCATGCTGAGTACGTCGGTCGCGTCGACATCTGCGCGCAGGACGTTGGCGTCCTTACCCGCTTGGAGAATGACCGAGACCGCCTCGGTGAGGCGCGCGCGGCTGTAATTGCGCGGATCGCTCCCCGCGGCGACGACCCCGCGCAGGGCTTCGGCCATCCCTCGCTTGATCGACATGTAGTCGATGAAGCGTTCCATCAGCAGACCGAGCGCGTCGTCGGGCGCGTGGTCCTTCAGCAGCTCGGCGGCTGAGTCACCGAGCTTGTCGACTTCGTTGCGATAGGCGGCTTCGATGAGCGCTTCGCGCGTTGGAAAGTGGCGATACAGTGTGCCGATGCCGACGCCGGCCACCTTCGCAATGCTATCCAGCGAGGCGTTTGCGTCCTTGGTGAATGCGGCGACGGCGACGGTCAGTAACCGGTCGCGGTTTCGCTGCGCGTCTTTCCTGACTGGTTTTTTCATGGTGTCGAGCTCGGCAAGAGCGTTTGTTGTCCTGAGCAACGCGAAGGATTCGCACATGCTGTTGCGCTGCCAGTACAGATCCTTCGACTCGCTTCGCTCGCTCAGGATGACAATCGTTCCTACGCCAGCCCGCTTGCGAAACGGAGGGTACTCCGTTTAGGTTGGCATTGTATCCGGAGGATCCTCCGCTTAATGAAGTCTAGCACATGACACCGAGGCCCGAAATGAGAATCACAACCGCATTCGACGCCACTTCCACCGCCGCCGACGTCATCGGAGGCATCGACCTCACCGGCAAGCGCGCGATTGTCACCGGCGGCGCGTCCGGAATTGGTGTCGAAACAGCCCGCGCACTTGCCAGCGCGGGCGCCGAGGTGGTTCTCGCGGTGCGAGACGTAAATGCCGGCGAGCGCGTCGCGGCAGACATCACGGCGACGACGAACAACCCGCACGTGTCCGTCTCGACGCTGGACCTGTCCGCCCGGGATTCCGTCGCCGCATTCGTGAATCGCTGGAGCGGGCCGTTGCACATTCTCGTCAACAACGCTGGTGTCATGGCGTCGCCGCTCATGCGTACCGCAGAAGGCTGGGAAATGCAGTTCGCAACCAACCACCTCGGCCACTTTGCGCTGACGCTCGGTCTCAAGCCGGCACTTCGCGAAGCGGGCGGTGCGCGCGTGGTGTCGGTGAGTTCGGCGGCACATCTTCGTGGAGGCATCGACTTCGACGATATGCATTTCCTCCGTCGGCCCTATGAGCCGTGGGCAGCGTACTCGCAGTCAAAGACAGCGAACGTGCTGTTCGCTGTCGAAGCGACGAGGCGCTGGCGGGACTATGGCATCACGGTCAACGCACTCATGCCGGGCGCAATTCGAACCGCATTGCAGCGGCACGTTTCCGACGAGGAGTTGAATCGCCTGCGTGCACAGATCGGCGCGGTGACGGTTTCGTGGAAGACGCCGGAGCAGGGCGCGGCCACATCGGTACTCGTGGCGACATCGCCGTTGCTCGATGGCATTGGTGGTCGCTACTTCGAGGACTGCAACGAAGCCCTCCCGCATCAGCCAGGCACTCGCACCGGCGTGGCGGATTATGCGCTCGATGCGGAGGCGGCCGAGCGGTTGTGGGATATCAGTCTCGAAACGCTTTGGAGCGGAACGGTGCTCGAAGGTGCAGGCGCGCGGTGATTCCGCTCCAGATCGTCCTCAGCTGGAGCGGGGGCAAGGACAGCTCTCTCGCCCTTGCCGAGCTGCGCGCGGATCCTCGATATGATGTCGTTGCGCTGCTGACGAGCATTACGTCCGGCTACGAACGCGTGAGCATTCATGGTGTCCGGCGTAACCTCGTCGAACAACAAGCAGCGTCGCTCGGCCTCCCGCTTTTTGAGGTGACGCTTCAGCCACAGTCGTCAAACGACGCGTACGAAGCCGCGTTTGCGGACGGATTGCAGCAGGTGCGTACTGCGTTTCCTGATCTGTACGGCATTGCCTTTGGCGACCTCTATCTCGCCGACGTGCGCGCGTATCGCGAACGGCTCGTTGGCGCGGCGGGATTGGAGCCGGTATTCCCGCTCTGGGGCAAGGACACGGCATTGCTCGCCAGGTCGTTCATCGCGGCGGGCTTTCGCGCGCATCTCGTTTGCGTCGACACCACGCAGCTTTCCGCTGCGTTTGCCGGACGCGAGTTCGACGAGACGCTGCTCAGTGAGTTGCCTTCAAGTGCCGACCCGTGCGGAGAGGGCGGCGAGTTTCACACGTTCGTGTCCGCGGGACCAATCTTCTCCGCGCCGATACCGATCGAACTCGGCGAGATGGTACTACGTGAAGAGCGCTTTGCGTTCCGAGATCTGCTGAGTCCGTCCGCCGACGCAGCTATTTCGGCCCACCTGCCAGGGTGACTCCACCTGCGTTGCGATCCGGCGGCTCTACGCCGAGCAAGTGATGTACGAAGAAGTCCCAGCGCTTTCGGTCGCCGTATTCTCCACCCGAGGTGTGGTCCGCTCCCGGAATCACGAGAAGATCGAACGTCTTCTTCGCCTTGATGAGCGCATTTGCCACCTGAAGCGTGGATGCCGGATCGACGTTGCGATCCATTTCGCCAACGATGAGCAGCAACTTGCCCTGAAGCTTGGACGCATTGTCGACATTCGACGACGCGCTGTAATGCGGACCGAGCTCGCCCATCCACTGCTCGTTCCACCAGATCTTGTCCATGCGGTTGTCGTGACAACCCGCTGCGGACACCGCCACCTTGTAAAACTCTGGATGAAAGAGCAGCGCACCCATCGAGCTCTGTCCGCCCGCTGATGTGCCGTAAATGCCAACGCGCGTGATGTCGTACTGCGGGTACTTTGCGGCGACTGCTTTGTGCCAGAGAATGCGATCCGGAAAGCCGGCGTCCGCGAGGTTCTTGTATGCGATGTCGTGGAATGCCTTGGACCTGTTCGACGTCCCCATGCCATCGACTTGCACAACGATGAACCCCAACTCGGCGATCTGCTGCATGTTGAGCTGCGCAGAGAAAGTCTTTGGGACAAATGAGCTGTGCGGGCCAGCGTAGATGTTCTCGACGACGGGATACTTTTGCGCCGGATCGAAGTTCATTGGCCGGATGATGACGCCGTAGATGTCCGTCTTGCCGTCGCGCCCCTTGGCGACGAACGGTTCAGGTGCCTTCCATCCCATCGCGTAGAGTGCAGACGCATCCGCGCGCTCGAGCTCTGTAACAAGCTTACGATCGCTGGTGCGGCGCAGTTCGAAGACGGGCGGCTGGTCGATGCGTGACCATGTGTCGACGAAGTACTTCATGTCCTGCGAGTACGACACACTGTGCGTGCCGTCGGCCTCGGTCATCGCGACCATGCCGGTGCCGTCGAAGTTGATGCGATACGCATGGACGAAGTACGGATCCTTGCCCGCATACATTCCGCTGGCCTGAAACCAGATCTGCTTCGCAACGGTGTCCACCTTGTCGACGTCGCGCACCACCCATGATCCCGACGTGATCTGTCGTTTCACCTTGCCTGTGACGCCGTCGTACAGATACAGGTGATTCCACCCATCGCGCTCGGACATCCAGATCACCTCTCGGCCATCCGCGATGTCGAACCGGTATTTCTTTGCCGAGTATTCGAAGAAGGTGGGTGATTGCTCGTCGATGAC
>JBDTMO010000312.1:0-6687 GCA_039934235.1 bacterium
GCTTGGCCATCAGGTCCGTTGGCTTCTCGGTCATCCGGCGGTCGGTCAACTGGGCGAAGCTCATGTTGAAATTGAGCGAATCGTTGAGCACGTGCATGACGCCCGGTTGCAGGGTCCACTTCGCAGTCTTGTCCGAATACTTCGCACCGGACGACGAGACAATCACCGTGGGATAATCGGCACCGGCACCTTTTCGTTCGATCTGAACCTTGTCCAGCGTTCCCTTTGTAACGTCCAGCGACAGCGCCTCGTACACCCGGCCGTACTCCGCCGCATACGCGAAGTTGGTCCGAAGGGTGCCTGATCCCACCTTGCTGTCGCCGAGGAGGTCGTTGCGGCGCGCGTCGGTGATGGGCACCATTTCGCCGATCACCAGGTCAATGCCCGCCGCGAACATGGCACCAAGCATGATGGGTGCGATGAGCCTGAAGAAGCTGATGCCGGACGCCTTCGCCGCCGTGACTTCGGAATGCCGGGTAAAGTTGCCGATCGAGAAGACGGTCGCGAACAGGACAGCTGCCGGCAACGCCTGAAACATCGATTGCGGCATCCAGTACACGTACGACAACGCGATGTCGGCGCGCGGGATGTTCTTGTCCAGATACGACTGCAGGTGATCCGTGAGATCGATGATCACGAGCAATACCGGCAGGCCGAGGGCCGTGGAGAGGAAGATCTTCATCCACTCGACGAAGATGTATCGATCGAGCGGCCCTCCGATGCTCCTCACGTTGTTACCTGCCTGGCCATGCGCCGTTCCTCGCGAAGGAAGCGCCGCTGGTCGAGCCAGTCGCGAAGGCCACCCCCGCGTCCCGAACCTGAGTCGTTCCCCATGCGAAGCAGCATCACGAATCCAATGAGCGTCATGATGGCGTTGGTTCCCCACATGGCCCAGAAGGGCGGAACGAGTCCCTTGTTCGCAGCTGCTTCGCCGCCGATCAAGCCCACATAGTACATCGCGAACACCACCAGGCTCACGCCGATGACGAGTCCCACGCCGCCGCGCGGAAATCTCAGGGCGATTGGAGGCGCCACGATGCAGAAGATCAGGCAGGCGGCGGCGAGGGAAAACTTCTTGTTGATCTCGATCTGGTAGCGGTTGAGCCCCCGCTGCGAAATCTCGAGACGAAGTTTTGCCTCGGCGACGCGCGAATTCATGGGGAAGTTGGCGGCCACCGCGGCGGGAGGTGTCACCGCTCCGGCCGGTGGCGGCGCCGGGGTCGCAGCGGGATGCATCATTTCAAAAGCAGCCCGCGCTGCGATTTGTTCCTGGGTCAGCTCTGCCGCGGTTGGCACATGGGGCGGAACGACAACTGCCGTTGCTCCGCCCTGTCCAGCGGCGGGCGGTGTTGCAGCTGCAGGGGTTATTGCGGCCGCCGAGTCTTTCGCCGGCTTCTTCGTGGTGTCCTGCGCCGGCTTTTTCGTCGTGTCCTGGGTCTGCTTGGCCCGATTGTCATCCTGAGCGAGCGGAGCGACGACCTTGTCATCCTGAGCGAGCAAAGCGAGTCGAAGGATCTGCACCTCGCCCATCCTGTCATCCTGAGCGAGCAAAGCGAGTCGAAGGATCTGCACCTCGCCCATCCGCGCGCCAACGCGGTGCAACTGTGCGGGGTTCACCTCCGCGGCGTGCGCCTCACGAATGCCGCTCGCAGCCTTGAGCATTTCGCAATAGGCCCAGCCCAGCCCGCGCGGTTCGTCGGATGGGGTTCGCTTGGGCGGAGCGTACGTCGGGGTCGCGTTGGCCGGTGCCTTTTTCGCCTCTTCGTATTCCTTGAGATCCATGTCGTACTGCGTCGTCGCGCGCCAGAGCCGCTGCTGCATCTCGCACACGCTCATTTCGCGGTCACCCTTCGACGTCGAGTCCGCTGCGCTCTGCTTCCAGCCTCCGCTCCCGACGTTGGCGATCTTGATTCGGTCCTGGTCGAAGAACAGCCGGTCGAGCTGGGTGGGCTTGTCCGTCGACACCTCCTGCATCTGCCCATGGTACAGCGTCAGGTCCAGGTCAATTCGGTTGGCCGCAAATTGAATGTGACCACTGTCCGCGTAGATGGTGCGGCGCCGTTGAGGGTCAGCAAGATTGTAGATCACCACCTTCTTCATGCGACCGCCCGCCTGATCGACCTTGTCCGCCTTGAGATAAAACTTTCCCTCCGCAATCGAGTTGATCACCTGCTCCTTGAGAAACAGGCTCGGCTTCGTCTGCGCGATGTCGTCCTGCAGTGTCTTGAGTTGGTGATTCGCGCGCGGCAGCACCTGGTCGTTGAAGGCCAGGAGGCCGATCGACATCACCACGCCCCCCACGATTGACGGGATGACGAGCCGCCACGGGCTCACGCCATTGGCCTTGAGCGCCGTGACTTCATTCTCCGAGGCAAGGCGGCTGTACGCGTAGAGCACCGCCACCAGCACCGACATAGGGACTGTCAGCGCGATGGTGAACGGGATGGACAGCAGGAAGAACTGGCCAATCACGTTCGCGGGCAGCCCTTTGCCCACCAACTCGCCGAATTGGCGTGAGATGAAGTTCAGCAGCATGATCGACGTCAGCGCGGTCAACGCGAACACGAAGGGGCCTGCGTGCTCCCTGATGACGTACTTGCTGATGATCTTCACGCGTAGGCCCGGGGTGCGAATGGCAATGGAGGCAGCAACATGTGGCGTCCTGCCTGCCCTCGAGCGAAGCGAACGGGCGCAGCGAAGGACCTTCTACAATTCACGGAACTTCAAGAACGGCACAGGCTTGTAGCGTGCGTCGCAGCCTGTAAATTCCGCACGAGCGACGCGGAAATTCAAGTCTAATGCTCCTTGAGCGCGCCGCCGGCCGAGATTCCGCGTTTCAGGCGACTTTCGAACGGCCGCGGTCGGTCTGTACCCCGCCTCCCTGGATTTGGTGCGCGTTCTCCGGTTCCTCGCCGCGGTTGCGGCGTTCGCCCGGCCTCTGGCTCTCTGCGCGCAACAGCCGGTGCCACCCGCACCGGTACCGCGCGTCGACTCCGTGCGTGTCGACACCCTGCGCCCTCCCGGCGCAGACTCCACGAAGCGCGTCCGCATGCCCAAGGCGCCGACGGTCACGGATACCGTAAACAAGGCCGGGCTCTTCGGACCACGCGCCGACCTCACGCTCGATGTGCACACGCGCTTCGAGCTGAGCGCAAAGCGGAACCAGGACGATCGGTGCTCCAGCGGAACCTTCCTCGGCTCCGGCTTCGCGTGCGACAACGGGTTCAATCCGCTCTTCGGCAGCCCGCAATTCACCCTCCGCAGCTCGGGCACCGTTGCGGATCGCGTCCACGTCAACATCGACTTCGACAACCTCCGCGAGTTCGACGCGTCCAACGCGGTCAACATCTTTTACGAAGGCAAGCCAACCGACCGTCTGCAGCGCCTCGAAGTCGGCAACGTCGCCTTCACCGTTCCCTCCACCCGCTTCCTCTCGAGCGGGGTGCCGAGCGGAAACTACGGACTCCAGGCGGTCGGGAATGTTGGGCGATTCCGCGTGCAGGGAATCGCCGCCCAGCAAAAAGGAAACATCGTTCGCGATCGAGTCTTCTACATCGGTGATCGCACGCTGCAGAGCGCCGAGCGCGAAATCAAGGACAATGAAATCGAGGCGCGCCGCTTCTTCTTCACCGTCGATCCCGCGCTGTTCACCGGCACATACCCGCGCATCGACATCCTCGATCGCAACCAGCTCGCGTCCATCGCTGCTACGCTCCCGGATACCATCCGTCCTCGGCGCATCGTGCTCTATCGCGTCCAGTTTGGCACGCAGCCGCAGAATCCCAACGGCCCGCGCTTGCGTGTTCTTGGTGATCCCGGCCGCGGACGGCAGACGTACGACGTGTTGCGCGAAGGTGTGGACTACTATCTCGATCCGTCGCAGCTCTGGTTTGCGCTCGTCCGGCCAGTAAACGAAAGCAACGAGCGACTCGTCGTCGCGTACACGGTGCGCGTGAACGGACAGGACGTCACGCTGCCGCTAAGTGCTGGTACGCCCGACCTGCAATACACGGGGCCCGCGGGCGACCAGACAGCGAACCTCATCTTCGACCCCAACGTCGTACCAGGCTCCGCGGCATTCCGTCGTGAGATCCGTTCGGTGTATCGCGTTGGCGGTGAAGAGATCGTACGCAATTCAACGCGGCTGCGCGTCGTGAATGGAGCCGGCGACCAGGAGAAACCCGCGAGCGGAAATTTCGCCACGTTCCTCCAGATGTTCGGGCTCGCGCAGCCCGTGAATCCCGCAAGCTTCGACATCGAGAATCGTCTCTGGCCTCGGCCCACCGATCCCAATTACAGCGCAGCGGCCGGCGGCTCTGCGGGACTCGCCAGCGCTGCGTCACTCGGCATCGCATCGAGCGCAAGCGCGTCGAGTAACGGCCGCATCATTCGCGATCATTTTGTCGTCTTCCCGTCGCTGCAGCCGTTTGCGAAAAAAGATTCGGGTCTCGTCGAGCCTGGAAATCCCACGAACGAAGTGATCTACTCCACGCCCGGCGAGTACCTCTATTCACCGCAGCATCCGGCCAACGTCTATCGGCTGAAGGTCGGCTACGAAACGGAAGCCACCGCCGACGCTGGAGCCGTCGTGCTGGGCAGCGTGCAAGTGCGCTCCGGTTCGGAGCGGGTGGTGATCGATGGACGTCCGCTCATTCGCGACGTGGATTATCGGGTGGACTACGAGCTCGGTCGCATGACCTTCCTGCGTCCCGACACGCTGTTCACTCGCCAGCGCGCCGTCACCGTGCGCTTCGAGGAAAATCCGCTGTTCGCCATCACGCCGACGAACCTCTTTGGCGTTACGAGCACGCTCCCACTGCCAAACGGCGAGCTGAATTTCATGGCGGTTCGCCAGTCGCAGAGCAACTCCAACTTCACGCGCCCGCAACTTGGTTTCGAGCCGGTGTCCTCGCTGCTTGCGGGCGTCAATGGAGAACTCGGGTGGGAGGTTGGGCCGCTGACGCGTCTCGTCAACAAACTTCCTTTTGTAACGACGACGGCGAAGTCACGCGTGAGTGTGCAAGGTGAGTTCGCGACGAGTCGTCCGCAGGGCAACGGTGATATTCAGGCGTACCTCGAGAGCTTCGAGGGAGAGCAGGGCACCACGGTCAGCCTCGCCGACCAGAACTGGGCGCTCTCCAGCCAGCCCGCCGACGGACACTTGCTTCCGCGCCGAGTGGATTTCGGTTCCAACCCATTCGATCTCCGGCGCGCAACGTCGATCGCGTTTCAGAACAACGGAATCAATCCGTCAACCGGCGGCCTGGTGACGGTGCGCACCGCGGACATCGACCAGAACGCCACATTCTCTGGACTCGGCGGTTTTACAAGCAGCGAACAATTGCTCTGGATGACGCTGTATCCGCTGAGCATTGGCGGCGGGTACAACCCAATCAACAAGACCGCATCGTGGACCGTGCCCGCGTCCAAGGCGCCAAGCGGTCGACGCTATCGCTCCATCCGCACGATACTGAGTCCGGGCGGACTCGATCTTACGCGAACGGAGAATCTCGAGTTCTGGACGCTGGTCGACACGAACACAACGCGCCGCACCGCGAACCCGACACTCATCTTCGACCTCGGTGTCATCTCCGAAAATCGCGTTGCGTTCGCGCCGGAATCACTGTTCATCCACGCTGGCACAAAACCCGATTCCATTTTTCGCGGGAAGAAGTTTCAAGGCCTCGACTCGCTGGACACTGAGCGCGATCCTGTTTCCCGCGCGTTCAACGCCGACGTGAACGACAAGGGTCTGCCGGGCGACGTCGTGGACACACTCATCGTCGATTCGGGCTCCGGTGTCTCTCGCGTTTTCAACGTCCCCATCTGCGCCGGTGCCACACGCAGCGTCCCGCGACTTGGCGACACGCAGACAAACTGTACTGTGCGCAACAACCGGCTCGACGAAGAGGATATCGATCTCGACGGCGTCTTGAACCTCACCACCGCGACGCGCGATCAGGAGAAACTCTCGCGCTTCGTCGTCGATCTCGGCGACAAGAATCGGTGGGTGCGCTTCGGCAAGACGTTTACCCAGCGCATCGACTCTGCCGGCGCAACGCGAACGCTTCAGTGGGTAATGGTTCGCGTTCCCTTCCGCTCGGCCGACGACACACTGAATGACGTATTGCTGCGTCGAGTGAGAGCGATGCGTGTGACGATGGTGAGTGGGGTGGGCGCCGCGGATGACGAGATTGCGCAAATTCCAATCGCGCGCCTCAAGCTCACCGGCGCGCCATGGCTCAAGCGCAACGACCAGACGCTCATTGGAATTGCGGGTGAGACAGCTGCCGGTGGCTACATCAAGACGTCGCTCATCGGCACGGCGGACAAGGGCACACTCAACAACGACGACTATCAGCCGCCACCGGGCGTGACCGATCAGGCTGACACGCAGGCCGCGCTCTTTGCCACGTCATCGCAGCAGATCAACGAACGGTCGCTGCGGCTGCAAGCGGGGAACCTGCCGGTCTACGGACGCGCGGAAGCGTATTACCGCTTTCCTGGCGGGCAGCAGAGCTTCATGGGCTATCGCGAACTGCGGTTGTGGGCGCGCGGCCGTCGGGCCGGTTGGGGGCCCACCGGCGAGCTGCAGATGTACGTCAAGGTCGGTCGGGACGCGAACAACTTCTATCTCTATCGCACGCCGGTGAATTCCGGTCCCGGCGCGGAAGCGTGGAATCCCGA
>JBDTMO010000313.1:0-6673 GCA_039934235.1 bacterium
CGCCCAAGCTGAGCTTCGTCTTCGTCACGCTGGCGATTATCGCGTGGTTCGCGGCTCCGCTCATTGGATTGCGGGACAAGCGGAACGAGGTCGCGCAGCCGGCATCGCTGGACCTGATGACAGCCGTGCTGGTGTCGGTGTGGTGTGGGCTGGTGTTGGGCCTCAGTGAGGCACACTACCTCGCGTGGAAGACCTTCATTGTCAGGGAAGTCGTTCCCGCGTTCCGCTACGTGTCCGCTGACAGCCTGTGGATGGCGCCCGTGATGGACGTCATATCGATTACGGTGATCGGCGTGCTGGTTTGGGGTCTCGCCCGGCTTGTCCGACGGCCAATAACGCTTCGCTGGCTCGTGCTTTTGTGTGCCTTCGCTGCGATCGCAAGCCTGATCCTGGTGACTGGGCGCCTTGCTGCCATTGGAGCCGTTGTCCTTTCTATTGGCGCCGCGTCTGCGCTGGCGAACGTCGCCGCCCGGCATCAGTCGCGATTCGTCTTGAATGCTCGACGCACGGTGCCGTGGATGGCGGCAGCTGTCCTCGTCATTGCCGTAGTAGTCACCGTCGTGCCCCGGGTGGCGGAGCGAAAAGCGCTGAGCCGCCTGCCAGCCGCGCCCACCAACGCGCCAAACGTCATCGTATTGGTGCTCGATACCGAACGGGCCGCGAGCATGGGTCTGTACGGTTATAGCCGGCCGACGACGCCGAACCTGGCGAAGGTCGCAGAGCGTGGCGTCTTGTTCGAGCGCGCAATTGCGCCGTCGACGTGGACGCTTCCGTCGCACGCTTCGATGTTCACCAGCCGGTATCCTGGAGAGCTCGGAGTTTCCTATTTCGACCGGCTCAACGACACCTATCCCACCATGGCCGAAAAGCTGCGCGACCATGGATACATGACGGCCGGCTTCGTCGCGAATATCGTATTTTGCACGCCGTTGTTCGGATTGAACCGTGGGTTCGTGCACTACGAGGCACAGCCCGTTTCGACGCAGATGGCGGTGGAAAGCGGCTGGCTCACACGGAGTGCGTTCCGGCTCGTCAATCCAGGCGAAGAGCGTTCTGCGGTGAGGAAAGACGCCGCGCAGATCACGCAGGATTTCCTCTCATGGCAGGCAACACAATCGAAGGCGCGCCCGTACCTGGCGTTCCTGAATTACTTCGACGCACACGGTCCGTACGAGGCGCCGGCAAGTTACCGCGAACGGTTCAACCCTCGGTTGTCGGAGCTTCCCATTTTGCGCGGGGAAGAATCGAAGCTGTACAAGCCCGAGGAAATCGGCCATTTCGTCGATGCCTATGACGGCGCCATCGCGTACCTCGACGCACAATTGGGTGTTCTCTTCAAGGAGCTGGAGCGTCGTGGAGAGTTGAACCGCTCGGTGGTGATCGTGACCGCCGACCACGGCGAGGAGTTCGGCGAGCACGGTTTTATGGGCCACGGTAACGCCGCCATTTTTCCGGTCCTGCACGTTCCCCTGCTGGTGCTGCACCCATCCTTGCCTGCCGGGTCGCACGTTACGCAGGCGGTTACGATGACCGACTTGCCGGCAACCGTGATGGAACTCGCGGGCGTGCGCGACCACCCTTCCACGGCCGCTCCTGGTCGCGGTACTGGAATCCGACCTCTCCGGCTGACACGGCTGTCGTCCCGGTGTTCTCCGAATACGCCGGAAGAAAGTCCGTCCTCCTCGGAAACTGGCACTATCTCGCCAGCCGCACAGAGGCGCTGTACGACGTCGGGGCTGACCCGGCCGAGCAGGTCGATCGCATGAAGTCGGCGGATCCCGCGCTGATGCTGCAGCTGAAGACCGCTCTTCAGCGTTTCAAGCGCGGTGAGCAGGCGGATACGGCGGCGCGTCCGGCGACTGCCAGCGCCGGTGGAGACGTCGCCGCACCAAAGTAGTTTCCGATATCTGCGCGGTGTGACCATGGCGCGTTGCGCCCGTCATCGCGCGCCCGGCATATTGCCCGTTGACCTCAACACGCCGCGACCATCCCGCCCGCCGAAAACGTGACCAATCACAGTGTTGAGCCTTCGCCGCGGCTCGTTCATCACGTCCGAACAAGTTGCCGAGCCTGCGGACAGGACCAGCTCACGCGTTTTCTGGTTCTCGGCCCGCAGCCGTTGGCGAACGCCAATCTTCGCGACCTGTCCGAAGCGGCGGATGAGCCGGCATTTCCGCTCGATGTCTATTTTTGCGAGAGCTGCTCGCTCGTCCAGCTTGCCGACGTCATCGATCCCGAACTGCTGTTTCGCAACTACATCTACGTGACCGGGACGTCCGAGACGATTGCTGCGCACAATGTGAAATACGCGCGTACCGTCGCCGATTTGCTCGGACTGGGCGCTGATGACCTGGTCGTGGAGGTAGCGAGCAACGACGGCAGCCTGCTCACGCAATTCCGCGAGCTCGGCGTGCGGACGCTCGGTGTCGAGCCGGCGGCAAACATCGCGGAAATTGCCCGCGGGCGCGGCATCGAAACGGTGAACGAGTTCTTCAATGGTGCAACGGGTGCCGCCTTGCGTGAAGCGCGCGGGCCGGCACGCGCCGTCATCGGCAACAATGTGCTCGCGCATGTGGACGACACGCAGGATTTCCTGCGCGGAGCCAAGGCGCTCATCGCGGGCGATGGGCTCGTGATCGTCGAAGTGCCGTATGCGCGCATGATGCTCGAACGGCTCGAGTACGACACCGTGTATCACGAACACCTCTGCTACTTCTCGGTCACGTCGTTGTTGCGACTCTGCGATGTCGTCGGCCTGACGGTCGTTCGTGTCGACGAAGTGACTGTCCACGGTGGATCGTTGCGCGTGTATGCCGGATTGCTGGAGCATTACGGCGAGGTCAGCGCCGACGTGACACGGATGGCCGACGCAGAGCGCGAGATCGGGCTCACGAGCCTCGCGCGGTGGCAGCAGTTCGCGAGTGACGTGGAGACACAGCGGTCGCAGCTTCGAGACTTGCTGCTGCACCTCAAGCAGGAGGGAATGACAGTCGCCGGTTACGGCGCGCCGGCCAAGGGCAATACGCTGCTGAACTACTGTGACATCGGCACGGATCTCGTGCCGTACACCGTAGATCGCAGCGCGCTGAAAGTCGGCACGTACACGCCAGGCATGCACTTGCCCGTACTTCCCGCGGATACGCTGCGCGAGCGCCAGCCGGATTTCGTGCTGATTCTCGCGTGGAACTTCGCGGAGGAGATCATGCGCCAGCAGCAGGCGTATCGTGACGCGGGCGGACAGTTCATCGTGCCGATCCCCAAACCAGTCGTGATTTGAGCGAGCGCGCGAGCGTGCGCGCGGCGCTGGGTTGGGCAGGGCTCGCCGTGGCGGGTCAGGCTGCTGCGGTGTCCCTCATCAACGCTGGACATTCAATTGGATATCAGCACTACCTGCCGATATCCCAACTCCCTTCGCGCCCGCTGCCTCTCGCGCTTCTTGGCGCGCAGGCGCTGTTGGTGCTCTGGGCACTGCGCTCGCAGTTCGGCACTTTGATCGAGCGCGCGCGATCGGTGCTGCCCGGCTGGCGGCTGCCCGCGCTGGTACTTGCGACTGGCATCTCGGCGGCGACGGTCGGCCGAGACATCCCTCGCTATGTCGGCGAATCGGTGCTGTCGTGCCTTGTGCAGTTGATCAGCCTGTGCACGATCATTCTTGCCGTTCGCGCCATTCCGTCCGCCAACGTTTCGTCGCTGACGCGTGGCTTCGATCGCCTGCTTGGCCAGGACATCCCGAGCGGCGACGACGTGCGACCGCGCCTCGACCGTTTCGCGATCGTCACGGCGATCGTGGTGACCATTGTCTGCGCCGTGCTGAGCATCGTCGTGTACGCTCGGCATCCGCACATTCAGGATGAGGTGGCCTACCTCTTTCAGGCGCGCACCTTTGCACTTGGTCGCATCGCGCTGCCGTCGCCACCGGCAGCGCGAGCGTTCGAGCAGTACCTCATCGCGGACGGTCCCACCGGGTGGTACTCGCCTGTCCCGCCAGGATGGGCCGCGGCGCTGGCTCCCGGGGTACTTGCCGGGGCGCCATGGCTGGTGAATCCGGTGCTCGCTGGCGTGAATATCCTGCTGGGATATCTGGTGCTGCAGCCACTGTACGGACGCCGCGTCGCTCGCCTGACAACGCTATTGCTCGCCGTGTCCCCCTGGAACCTGTTCCTCGGCATGAGCTACATGCCGCACACCTTCACGTTGTTCTGTGCACTCGTTGCGACGCTCAGCGTCATTACCACGCGTCGGACCGGACACGCACGCTGGACGTGGCTTGGTGGTGCGGCGCTTGGGATCCTGGCAGCGGCGCGTCAACTCGACGCCGGAATCATGGCCGCGGCGCTAGGGTTGTGGTGCATCGGCCTTGGCGGACGAAGACTTCGCGTCACTGGTACTGCGGGCCTCGTGCTTGGCTCGATGCTCCTGACGGTGCCGTTACTCGCATACAACCAGCACTTTACCGGGAAGGCCAGTAGCTTCCCCATGATGACGTACAACGACGCCCTCTACGGCAAGGGCGCCAACGACTACGGCTTCGGCAAGAATCGCGGTATGGGTTGGGCGCTCGACCCCAATCCGGGCCACGGTCCGGTGGACGGAACGATCAACGGCACGCTCAACATCACGGCCACGCAGGTGGAATTGTTCGGCTGGAGCATTGGGTCGCTGTTGCTCGTCTACGCCTTTGTATTTGGCGGCCGCCTGAACCGCTCAGACCGTCTGATGCTTGGCGTCATGGTGATCACGTTCACCGCGTATTTCTTCAATTATTTCGCCGGCGGCCCCGACTTCGGCGCGCGGTACTGGTTCCTCATGATCGTCCCGCTCGCTGCGCTTACGGCGCGGGGCGCGCTGTGGCTCGGGCCGCTGGTGGGTACATCGGCCAGTGATTCCGAAACGCGCGTATTCAGTGGTCTCGCCCTGCTCACCCTGTCCGCTGGACTCGTCTTCATGCCGTGGCGTTCAGTGGACAAGTACTGGCACTATCGGGGGATGCGACCCGATCTCCGCGTGCTGCAAGCGCAGGCCGGATTCGGGAAGGGCTTGATACTCGTGTCCGGCCGCGAAATTCCAGACTACGCGTCGGCGGCGACGTACAATCCGCTGGACTTGCACGAGTCCGTCCCCATTTATGCCAGAAATCGCGAGGCAGCGAGCGACAGCGCGGTCATCGCGGCCTTCCCGGAACGTCCGGTCTGGTTCGTCGATGGTCCGAGTGTGTCTGGCGACGGCTACGTCGTACGCGCAGGGCCGCTCTCGGCGGCCGACGCGCTCCAGCGCATCGCGTCAGAACCGAATCCGCCCGTGACGGGCGCCGCGGCATCTCGTCAGTGATAAGCCATGCGCACGATTAAAAAACGTCTTCTGGCCCTCGCGCGGCGCACTCGCGTCGGGGTCGATGCCTTCGAATTGTCCCCGATATGACGCGACCGCCGGACGGCGCACTCGATCTCAGCATCGTGATGCCGTGCTACAACGAGGCCGAGAACGTTCCACACACGGTGCCTCGCCTCGTGAAGGCGTTCTCGCAGGCTGGGTGCCGGTTCGAAATCGTGACGGTGGACAACGGCTCCAAGGATGCCACATGGGAGCGGCTCGGCGCCCTTGCCGAGCAGTTTCCGGGCATCGTCCGGCGGGTGAAAGTCGAGCAGAACATCGGTTACGGCAACGGCGTGCTCTCGGGCATTCGCAGCGCGACAGGCACGTGGATCGGCACAGTTGCCGCCGACGGGCAGGTCGACGCCGAGGATGTCTTTCGCCTCTACGAAGCGTGCGCGGATACCGATGGCAACGTGCTCGGAAAGGTGCGGCGCCGCTATAGGATGGATGGTGTCACGCGAAAGTTCATTTCGGTGGGCTACAACCTGTTCGTCCACTTGCTGTGGCCCAGTCTCGACTCGTGGGATGTGAACGGCCAGCCGCGGATGCTCCGGCGTGACATCGTCAACGCCATGGATCTGCAATCGACGAACTGGCTCATCGATCCAGAACAGTTGATCAAGGCGCATTACATGGGCGTGCGGGTGTTTGAAGTGAATGTGTTCGCGCGTATGCGCGGCAACGGGATTTCGCACGTTCGCATGACCACCTGCTGGGAGTTCTTCACGTATCTCATGGCGTTCCGCTTCTCAGACAGGCTTAGCGCATGGCGTCAGCGCGTTGCACAGGGCGCGCGTAACGCGGTGCAAACGTCGTGAGCACTCCCGCACTCAAGGTCGTGATTCTCGCCGGAGGAAAGGGTACGCGCCTGGCCGAGGAAACTGGCACGCGTCCCAAGCCGATGGTGGAGATTGGCGGCATGCCGCTGATCTGGCACCTGATGGGCATCTACGCGAGTCACGGATTTCGCGACTTCGTCGTCGCGTGCGGCCACAAGGGCACGATGATCAAGGAGTTCTTCCACAACTTCGCGATTCATCATTCCGACTTCGCCGTGGACCTGAACACCGGCAACGTGCGTTTGCTGAACCCGCCGAGCACCAACTGGTGCGTCGAAGTCATGGACACGGGCCAGGATACGATGACTGGTGGGCGCCTGCTCCGTCTCAAGCCGCTGCTTGGGAACGCGACCTTCATGGTCACCTATGGCGACGGTCTCTCCAACATCGACATCAACGCCCTGCTCGCGTTTCATCGCGCGCATGGGAAGCTGGCCACGGTTACGGCGGTGCGCCCGCCA
>JBDTMO010000314.1:0-6641 GCA_039934235.1 bacterium
TCCTGGATGCTGATCGAACGGTCGTAGAGCACGGCCACGTTCACGGAGGGCGGGATGTCGCCCTGCACCTTGGCGAGTGCGGCCTTCACCCGCTCGGCGACGGCGACGGTGTTGGTGCCCGGCTGCCGCTGGATGGCGAGGACGATCGACCGCGACGCTCCATACCAGCTGGCCGTCTTGTTGTTCTGGACGTCGTCCGTGACGCGGCCGATGTCGCTCAGGTGCACCGGCGCGCCATTGCGGTACGACACAATGAGGTCGCGGAACTCGTCGGCGGTCTGGAGCTGGCCGGTGGCCTGCACGGTCAGCGCGGTCTTCGGCCCCCAGAGCACACCGGTCGGCAGGTTTACATTCTGGCTCGAGATCGCATTTGCCACATCTTCGAGCGCGAGATTGCGCGTGGCCAACTGCGACGGATCGAGTTGCACGCGCACCGCGTATTTCTGCGCGCCGAACACCAGCACTTGCGCCACACCGCCAACGGTCGACAGGCGTTGGGCGATGGTCGTCTCGCCATACTCGTCCAGCTGCGACAGCGGGAGCTGATCCGATGTCAGGGCCAGCGTGAGAATCGGTGCGTCAGCAGGATTGGTCTTCTGGTACGACGGCGGAAGTATGCCCTGCGGAAGTCCGCGCAACGTCTGCGTAATCGCCGCCTGCACGTCCTGCGCGGCCGCATCGATGTTGCGATCGAGCGAGAACTGGATGACGATCTGCGTCTGCCCCAGGCTCGACGTCGACGTCATGTTGTCGACGCCCGCGATAGTGGAGAACTGTTTCTCGAGCGGCGTCGCCACGGTTGCCGCCATCGTGGAGGGGCTGGCGCCCGGCAGGATGGCGTTCACGCTGATGGTCGGGAAATCGACGTTCGGCAAATCGCTCACGGCGAGCTGCTTGTACGCGACGATGCCGAAGAAGAGAATCGCGATCATGACGAGCGTCGTCATGATCGGGCGTTTGATGAAGAGCGTCGTGATGTTCATCTCGTTTCCGCGTCAGTCGCCGGAGGCGAGGGAAGGCTGATCGGCCACAGGCGGCTCGTGCGAGGACCACGGCAAGCGACTCGCCGTCTTGCCGAGCCAGCTTTGCAGGTCGTCGAGGTAGGTGTAAAACACCGGCGTGACGTACAAGGTCACCATCTGCGAAAACGCGAGTCCACCGACGACGGCAATGCCCAGCCCACGCCGCGACGACGCGCTTGCACCGACGCCAATCGCGATTGGCAGCGTGCCGACGATGGCGGCGACACTCGTCATCATGATGGGACGAAAACGAACCATCGCCGCCTTGACGATGGCCTCGGCGGGCGTCGTATGTCCCGCGCGTTCCGTTTCGACGGCGAAGTCGATCATCATGATCGCATTCTTCTCGACGATGCCGATGAGCATGATGACACCGACATAGCCATAGACGTCGAGCTGCTGGCCAAACACAAACAACGCGAGCAACGCACCGAACGCGGCGAACGGCAGTCCCGTGAGAATCGTGATGGGATGAATGAAGCTCTCGTACAGGATGCCAAGAATGATGTAGATGATGAACACGGTGATGAGCAGCAAGACACCAAGGCCTTGCTGCGAATCCTGGAACGCCTGTGCGGTGCCGGAGAAACTACCCGTCACGTTGGCCGGAAGGCTTTGCGCCGCGAGCTTCTCGACAGCCGCAGTCGCGGCTCCGAGCGCACCACCCGGCGGCAAGTTGAACGACACGGTGGCCGAGGCGAGCTGTCCCGAATGCGCAATGCTCTGGGGACCAACACCGAGTTTCCAGGTCGCGAGGTCGGAGAGTGGAACGAGCTTCCCCGTGCTGCTCGTGACGTACACGCCATCGAGCGACGACAGATCGGACTGGTCGGTTGGCCCAAGCTGCAGCACCACCCAATACTCGTTCGTCGGCGTGTAGATCGTCGACGCCTGCTGTTCGCTGAACGCATTCGCGAGGGCGCGTTCGATCGCCATCGGCGTTACACCGAGCATCGCAGCGCGTTGACGCTGAATCTTGACAGTGACGAGCGGCATCTTGTTCTGCACGTCACTCGTCACGTCGGTGACAAGGGGCAGTGCGCGCATTGCCGTCTGGAGTTTCTGCGCACCGGCGTAAAGCGACTGGACGTCGCGACCCTGCAGCGTGTACTGATACAGCGTCTTCGACCCGCGGCCGCCAATACGAATACTCGGCGGATTCTGCACAAAGACGTTCAAGCCAGGGATCTTGCCCAGGCGTCGCGTGAGCTCCGCAACCATCTCATCCGCATTCGGGCGCTGCCCGGCGGGTTTGAGAATGAGGTTGAGGTTCCCGCCGCTTCCGCCGCCGAGCGACGACATGTAGCCGACGACGAAGCTGTCCTTCTCGATGAGCGCGTTCGCCTGCTGCTGCAGGCGCATGAGCTCCGGGAATGCCGTGCCCTGCGCTGCTTCCGTCGTCGCACTCAGGAATCCCGTGTCGTCGCTGGGGAACAACCCCTTTGGAATGACCGTGAACAGCACGCCCGTCAGGACGAGAATGACGAGCGAAAAGATCAACGTGACTGGGCGAAAACGCATCGCCCAGCCGAGTGACCGCTCATATCCGCGCAACACCTTGTTGAAGGCGCGTTCGGTGGCGTTGTAGAAACGTCCGTGCGTTTCGCCGGCGTGCGGCTTGAGGAAGAGGCCGCACAGCATTGGCGTCAGCGTCTGGGAGACGAAGCCCGAGACGATAATCGCCGCCATGATGGTGATTGCGAACTCGCGGAATAGCCGGCCGATGATGCCGCCCATGAAGACGAGCGGGATGAATACCGCGGCGAGCGAGAGCGTCATCGACAGCACGGTGAAGCTCACTTCCTTCGCGCCGTCGAGTGCCGCCTGCAGCGGCGGTTTCCCCATCTCGATGTGCCGGACGATGTTCTCCAGCATCACGATCGCATCGTCGACGACGAAGCCCACGGCGAGCGTAAGCGCCATCAGCGACAAGTTGTCGATGCTGAAGTCCAGCGCATACATCACCGAAAACGTGCCCACGATCGCCATTGGCAGCGTGAGGCTCGGAATGGCCGTCGCCGTCAGGTTGCGCAGGAAGACGAAGATGACGAGGACGACGAACACCAGCGCCATGATCAGCGACTTCTTGACGTCGTTGACAGAATCCTGAATGCCCACCGACCGGTCGAAGCGAAGATTTACCTTCACCGACGGCGGTAGCGTTGGCGCGAGCTCCGCCAGCGCTGCCTTCACCTTGGTGGCGACGGCAACGGTATTCGTTCCGGGCTGCCGCATGACGGCGAGCACGATGGCGCGATCACCATTGTACCAGCTCGCGTTGCGCCGGTTCTGCAGGCCGTCCTGGACTTTGCCGAGATCGCCCAGGTGAATTGGCGATCCATTCCGGTTCGCCACTACCATGCTGCGAAACTGTGACGCGTCCGAGAGTTGCCCCGTCGCTTGAATGGTGAGCGTCTTGTCCTTGCCGTACAGCACACCCGTCGGAAGAATGACGTTGTTGGAGCGCACGGCCTGCGCGATCTCGCTCACACTCAGGCCGCGCGCCGTCAGCTGGGCCGGATCGAGCTCCACGCGAACGGCATACTTGGCCGAGCCGAACACATTTACCTGCGACACGCCTTCGACCATCGAGAGCCGCTGTCCGATCGTCGTTTCCGCCACCTCGTCGAGCGCGGTGAGCGACAGATCGGTGGACGTCAGCGCGAACATCAGGATGGGTGACGCCGCGGGATTCTGCTTGCGATACGACGGCGGAATGATCGTCGATGGCAGGAAGGCGAGCGACGCGGAAATAGCCGCGTTCACATCCTGCGCCGCCGCGTCGATATCGCGGTCGGGAGAAAACTGCAGCGTGATGTTCGTGCTTCCGAGGCTGCTGCTCGACGTGATGTTATCGATGCCGGCAATCGCCGAGAAGGATTTCTCGAGCGGCGTGGCCACGGTGGCGGCCATTGTTTCCGGGCTCGCGCCTGGAAGGTTCGCGCTCACGTTGAGCGTCGGGTAATCCACCGCCGGCAGATCGCTGACCGTGAGCTTGAGATAGGACGCAATGCCGAACACGAGAATCGCGGCCATGACGAGCGTCGTCATCACCGGCCGACGGATGAACATCCCTGTAAAATTCATCGCTCGCTCGCCATCTCGATTTTACGACCTACTTTGGCGTCGGCGCAGTCGACGGAGCGCCACCACCACGACGTGCTCGCCCACCACGTGCTCCACCAGGGTTGCCCGCAGCACTCGAATCAGCCGTCGCGGCCGGCGCCGTGCCTTGAGCCGCACCCGCCGCATCCGCACCGCCACTCCCGCGACCTCCGCGACCACCCGCACCACGCCCCGATCCCGCACCGCCCTGCGGCGTCATGATCGACACCTTCGCGTTCGGCGTAAGACGCGACTGCCCCTCCGTTACGATCTGATCGCCATTGCGCAGACCCGACGCAATGATCGACATCGTTCCCGCCGTGCGCTCGATCTGCACGGGCCGCTGCTGAGCGGTACTGCTGTCAGTGATGACATACACGTACGCCCCATTCTGACCCGTGACGACAGCTTGTGACGGCACGACGAGTGCCTGCTGCTCCACAAAGAGGCTCAATTGCGCTGAGACGAATTCGCCCGTCCACAGACGCTGGTTCGCATTGGGAAACGACGCCTTCAGCAACACTGTGCCGGTCGTCGTATCCACCGCGTTGTCGATGAACGACAGCGTTCCGTGCTCGGCCTGAACGAGGCTCGTCAACTGCGGCGAGGGGTGCGTTCCGCTCGGCGATTGTGCCGCCGAGGGATCACCGGAACCCGGTGGGCCACCTTGCCCCGCCACCCCGGGATCACTGCGCCCGATGTTGAGCCCAGCGGCCGGCGCGCCTGGATCGACCGCCTGATCGGATCCGGAGTTCGGCGTCGCACGAACGGCGAGTCCACCGGCGCTGCCGTACTTCTGCAGCAACGGCAATTGCGTCGCTGGAATGGCGAATCGCACGAGGATCGGGCTCACCTGGTTGATCACCACCAGCGGCGCGGTGCCGTTCGCGTGGACCAGGTTGCCCTCCTTCACGAGCACAGCACCAGTGCGTCCCGAAATCGGCGCGCGAATTGTCGTGTTGTCGAGATTGAACTTGGCGTTCGCGACGGCCGCTTCGTCTGCAGCGACGGTCGCGGACGTGGCACCGGCGTTTGCACGCTGCTGCTCCGCTTGTTCCTTGGTCACGTAGTCCTGCGCCGCCAGCGCGGCATAGCGGTCGGCTTCGCGCGTCGCGTTGTCGGCGTTCACCTTGTCGCGAGCCAGGACGGCCACCGCCTGTTGATACGTGCCGCGATACGGACGAGGATCGATTTCAAAGAGCGTCTGTCCGGCAACGACGTTCTGTCCTTCCGTAAACGCAACGCGCTTGATGATGCCTTCGACCTGCGAACCCACGTTGGCCGAGCGCAGCGGCACGACGACTCCGTTCGCGTCGATGGTGTAGGGCACGTCGGCGAGCTTGGCGCGCGTGGCAACGACGGGCACCGCAGACCTCGCCCGTGCCGGCGGCGCTTTCGAACAGGCAGAGGCGATGACGAAAAGCGAAAGCACGGCCGCGGACAGTCGCAGCGGCGACGGGTTGGTGCGCATAAATGGTCGAAACGAGCGAGGAAGTATCATCGGCGAATTCCGGGCGAGTCGAGCGGAACGGTCGTCTGGCCGCGGAGGCCGAGCACGCCGACGTCGTGCGAAAGTTGAGCGAGTGCCGTGGCCCACACCCAACGTGTTTGTGCTTGCTGCGCGCGTGCGCTTGCGAGCGCGGTCTGCGCCGTAATGAGATCGACGATCGTGCCGACTCCGGCGCGGTACCGCGCACGCGCGGTCACCTCGGAACGCGTCGCGCTGGCGAGCAGCACGTCCGACGTGCGCACGCGCTGAGACGCGGTCTGCAACCCGTAGTAGGCGGCATACACCTGCTGTCCCACCTGGACACGCAGCAGGTCCGCTCGCGCCGAGGCTGCGTCGACCTGCGCTTCGGCGGCGGCAACGTTGTAGTTGCGCGAGAGGTTGAAAATGGGAATCTGGATGCCGAGCGTGAGGCCGTAGTTCAATCCCGAAAACGCCGTGATGTTCGAGAAGGTCTTGCCGACGTTCGTGCCCAGTGTCACTGCGGGCAACTCGGCCGACCGAGCGACGCGAACTTGCGCCTGCGCCTGCTGGATTTGCGTGCGCAGCGCGGATAGATCGGGGCGTAGCTCGAGGGCGCGATCGATGAGCACATCCACACTCGCGCTCGTAAGCGCGATCGAAAGCGAGTCGTTGACCGGCGCAAGGTTGAATCGTGCGTTGGCGGGCAAGCCCATGGACACAGCGAGACTGCCCCGCGAGATCTGCGCGTTGCCCTCGGCGGTCTCGAGGTCGAGCTCCGCCTGTGCGACCAGTGTCTCTGCCTGCAGCACGTCGGCGATTGTCGCAACGCCGGCCCGATTGCGCTGCTGCGCGGACACCAAGTTCGTATCCGCTTCCGCTTTGGTCGCGCGCGCTGCGGCGAGCAGGCTGTTTTGCGCCTGGTAGGTGAAGTACGACGCCTGCGCCTGCAGCGCGACGTTCTGGAGTGTCGCGTTGTGTGTGAGGTCGAGCGCAACAGCGGCGGATCGTGCTGCGGCAACAGTTCCGCTGCGACCTCCGAAGTC